>JAPOPJ010000238.1 GCA_026712925.1 Nitrososphaerota archaeon | reverse complement strand
GAAAGACCTAAAAGAAATATTCTTCCTTTCATTTATGTTATCTCCTCTTTATTTTAATTACGTTATTTTAGCAGGAATATTGAGCATTGTCAACAACTAAGTAGTGTTAAGGGTGTGTAAAATGTTTTTGTTATAGACACTAATTAACTGAAGTAGTCTTATCTTGGTGTTGTAAGAATGTTGGTGCATTGTGGGTTTATGTCGTTAGTGGGTCTGGAGGTATTATCTGATAGTGTGTGTGCACTGACTACCACATGCAAGGATATGGTAGTGTGAGATGTCAGAAAAATACTGCCAATATAAGTGTAATGCCTCTCTGAAGCGACCCTATGAACAGATCAGCTCTGCTTTTTTTTTTAACTAGCTATTTTATTTTTAGCAGGATGGGCATTGTGCGGTAAGAAATTCTGTTTTGCTACTGCTCAGCGCGGCAGGCGTAACTTCAGGCAGGGAATTTAAGGCGTACGGTTAACCGATGCCGAAATTGCCAGGAACAGAGTTAATAAGTATTATACAAGGTTTCTGGATAAACCACGCGCGTTTTGTTGGTTGCCCGTATTAAATGACGAACTAGGTCGTCCGGTAAAAATGTAATGTCCATTGCAAGTTTGGAGGCAGATTGAATGAGGACACCGTAGTCTTGAGATAGAATGAGGAGATCAGGCAATCAATATGGCAACTGACTATATCCCCAAAAGACCGGGATTTTGACTCACCAGTAACTTCCCTTATCTGAGCAGTCTAGGTGTGCGCCACACTTTGGGCAGAACATGTGGCATGCTTGTATGTCGACCATCATACTGTCGCAACGGGGACACTTGATTTGTTCTGCCACGATATCATTGTATGATACCAACTTAAAAAAATAATGACCAAAGGTTAATTAGTAGAAGGTTTTTTTTCTGGAACACTTGGCAAACTTTAAGCTTACAGTATCAGATATGAAAGGAAAGTCTATTACCAAAGAACTAAAGGACAGCGATGCTACGCCACTCTTGGGCCTAGAAATTGGTCAAGATACAGACGCGTCAATTATAGGCATTGAGGGTAAGCTAAAGATAACTGGAGGCAGTGATAAATCTGGAGTTCCCATGAGGGGTGATATTCATACATCTGCAAGAAAATACGTCCTCCTCTCAAAGGGTGTAGGACTGCAAGATGCCAAGGCAGGACAGCGGGTGAGAAAACTTATGAGGGGCAACACAATCTCTGAGGAAATCTACCAAGTAAACTGTAGGCTTGATGGGGAGCTTGCTACAGAAGCGCCTGCTGAAGAAAATCCAGAACAATCACCTAAAGACAAAGAAAAAGAGTAACTCTAGTATTTTGCTACTACATCTTATAACGTAAACAAACCACAGACAATAACTTAACATATACCACGCCAGCCCATTCTCTCATGCATTGGAGAGATACGCTTCCAGATTGGTACATAAAAAAATACGGCTATCAACCGTGCGTCAATATTGGTACAGCTGGACATGTGGATCATGGAAAGACTACACTAATTCAGGCCTTTACAGGCTCGTGGACTAGCGTCCACAGTCAGGAACTAAAAAGAGGCATTACAATCCGTGTGGGTTATTCAGATGCCGCGTTTTACAAATGTAGCCAGTGCGAAGAACCATTATGTTATTCTACTGTACCAAAATGTAACAACTGCGGACAGGACAGCGAGTTGTCGCGAGTCGTAAGCTTTGTGGACAGCCCAGGACACGAGAGCCTCATGGCAAATATGCTTTCTGGCTCTGCATTGATGGATGGTGCGTTGCTACTAGTTGCGGCAAACGAAAAGGTACCGCGACCCCAGACAAAAGAACATCTCCTAGCCCTTGAGACTCTAGGCATGAAGCAGATTGTTGTGGTTCAAAATAAAGTGGACTTGCTTACGTACGAAGAAGCACTTGCAAATTATCGAGATATTTCTAAATTTGTCAAGGGTACTGCTGCCTCAAAATCACCTATCATTCCTGTATCTGCCCAGTCTGGACTAAATATGGATGCACTTATTGGGGCCATAGAAAACACAATCAAGACACCCCAGCTTGATGAATCCAAGGAGCCTATAATGCATGTGCTCCGTTCATTTGATGTCAACAAGCCTGGCACCAAGATAAAAGATATTCGTGGGGGAGTAATTGGTGGCAGTCTGACGCAGGGAGAATTTGAGATGGATGATGAGATAGAGATCAAGCCTGGCTTGGCTAATGACAAGAAAAAGTATGAGTCAATACATACCAAGATAACTTCACTTGGGACTGCTGCGGGTATGGTGGATTCTGTAAAGCCCGGCGGGTTGGTAGCTATTGGGACCAAGCTGGACCCTTCCATGACACGAAGTGACTCTTTTATTGGTTCTGTAATAGGAAAACCCGACACACTGCCAGAAAGCACCACACATCTAGAGCTTGATGTAAGTCTGTTTGATTCTGCAGTAGGTATAGTAGAGGATACCAAAGTAATCCCAATACAATCTGGTGAACTACTCAGGTTGAATATTGGCACAGCACCAGTACTTGGCCAGGTATCAAAATCCAACTCGGAAAAAGTCGGCATTGACCTTCGAAGACCTGCATGTGTATTTGATGGTGGAAACGTGGCAATCAGTCGTAGAATTGCAGACCGATGGAGACTAATCGGGGCTGGAATAGTTGGTTGATGTTATTTGCGATACTAGTTTTCTCATACATTTGGCTACAACAAGGGTCAAAAATCTAGATAGCCTAGATGTAGAGATAGGACACCTTGAATTTGTAGTGCCGCAGGTGGTTCGAAATGAGCTAGAGGCATTAAAGGAAGATCCTACAAAGGCAACTATAATCACAGCCACACTAAACTTTATCAAAAACTTTAAAACCATTCCAATTCAAGGCACGTTTGCTGATCCCAAACTAGTTGACTATGTAAAGACAAATCGTTGCATGGTTGCAACCCTAGACCGTAAACTGAAAAAACAGATCAAGTCCAACGGTGGCTCTGTTATGTCCTTCTCAAGGGATAGAATAGTCATATGATTGTGTAATGTGGACAATTCCTTCTAGTAAACCATTCCGGATTTGGGGTGGTGTACATTTGTCATTTCAGATATGTGGGATTAAACATTCGTTGTTTTATCATTTACATTAGTCCCTAACAACTAGCTATTTTCCTGTAATGCATTTTTGGTTTGCGCGTCACAGTCATCAATCTTGGACAGTGCAACAGCTTCAGGAAAATGTGGGACTACAGGGGATCCGTGCTCCAATTTTCCATGATGACTCAATATCATGTGAAGTATGTTGTTTTTCAGCATTCGGGGAAAGTCATTTAATTTGTCAATTTCAGATTCAACCATTTTGGCCCCGATTGGGATGTGGCCTAGAAGGTATCCCTCGATAGTTTGCCTAACGGTTATTTTTGTTTCGTATTCAAAGATTTTTCCAACGTCATGAAGCATGCATCCTGCAATCATCAGATCCACATCCAAGTCAGGCTCGTATTGGTCTGCAATGATTTTGGATATTGCTATCATGCTGAGAACGTGTTCTAACAGGCCTCCTACATAATTATGATGCTTTATTTTTGCGGCAGGAGACTTTGAGTATTTCTTCATGAAATCATCGCTGAAAATGGATTTCAAGAGTCGTTTTATGTCTTCATTTTTGATTGACTCTATTTCACTGTAGAATTTGGTTATCATTTCAGGTATGTTTTTGGTAGTACTAACTACAAGTTCTTCAATATCAAAATCCTCTGTTTTTTTTACCTCGCCAGATCCTTCGTTTATGTTTATTACCAGTTTATCATTGAATATGTTTGTCTTACCGCCGGTAATCAAAACGACATCGCCTTCCTCAAAAGTGGATTGGATGGCACTGACGGTTTCTTTATCTGCCCTGCCCCAAAAATTTGCATTGATGCTTCCCGTTTTGTCAGAAATCTTGAATGAAAACCTATACCCATTTTTATACTCACTTACAGGCATTTTACTACTGACTGCAAAATAGTCACAAACACTATTGTCCTTTTGGAGATCTTTGACGTATTGATTTTTCATGTAAATTATGAACGCTCATAGTATATATCTTGATTAAATGCAAGAATCTACTCCAAATTCGGCATTTTTGTCTGCTTTATCCCTTTTGTATTCGTTTCAGATGTCAAGCTTGAAACTGCTTAGTTTCATCAGTATCTGCCTGGTGGGTTTTGATGTATAATGAAATTACAGTCGTTGTTTTGTGAATTGTGTGCCTTTGACTATATCAGATGGTGCAGGTATATTGGAACTATCATGTTATCATAAACTGCATGATAAAACACTGTAGATGTGGTATAGTCTGGATAGGCCGTGTTCTTTTTGAATTAGCAAGGAAACTTGTAACAAAATTGCGTGCTAAATTCTACAATTTCAAGAGTTGAAATCACTTTTGAATTTTTATATATACATGTCTGCGTAAAATTTTGCATGTTACATAAAGCAAAATCATACAATCTCAACTCAGACGTTGCCCTAATGGTGGAGCAGTTGATCTCCAAAGAGCACGAGTTTGGCTCCCGGGACAAGCTTTGGCAAACATTGCCTCAAAATATTCCTCACCAGATGTTTGAGAGAATTTTTGAGCATCTAGAAGACTCTAACAAGATAATGATAAACAAGGAGGGCATTGTGATGTGGATATTTACGGACAATCAAAAGCTTGAAAAATTACATCATGTTTCCAAGAAATTACGCTAATAGAATTTAATACCTAAATCTCTTTTGTAACTGTTCACATCCATACTCCTGCAAATACAAAACCCACATGCATTATCTCTCCATGCGCAAGATAATTTGGAACGTGAACAGATGCTCTCTTTTCATATTCCTTATGAGTCAAGACATCTAGTATCGTAACTATTTTGGAATTGTTCTTTACTGAAATCGTATACATCATTTTATATCCATCATCTAGCTTGATTCTAAAGAGGGTGTAAATTCCATATTTTCTAACATAATATTTGAGTCAAATATTGCACTTGATCTTGTCTCCAAGATCAGGATTCTCTTTTAACAAATCTTGGACATTGTTAATTTCTCTGTATTGAGCCAATGGTGAGTCAAGCAATGAAAAAACTTGTAAAATATTGGCCATCCCCTACTATAATTTCAGACATAGATATGACATACTTTGATTCAAATTAAATGTGTGGAGTGCATATTTTTGTAGTTACCGTAAAAACTCGTCACACATGGTGCATCGCGTCCTAAATCTGCATTGAAGATTATTTGGCAGACACTGGGGCCTCAAGCGCCTTGTACATTGCGTGGCTACACAGTACTCGGTCCAGCTCCTTGAACTTTTGGAGGATTGGACTTTCGTCATTCAGTGAATATAGCTGCGCCTTACCGTATCTTCTCGTGGGTTTCAGAATCCCGAACTGCGTGAAATTATCCCAAATCTTGTAAAGCGTGGATTTTGAGACACCTGCACACTCTATGATCTCCTTCTTGGAGTAGTCGCTCCCCTTGTTGTCCAAGAAAAAGTCCACAATCCGGAGCTGCGGCGTACTCCCCATGTACTTGAGTAATAACGACATGTCTTTGTCCATGGGGTTATGTCAGCAATAAAGGTATTAAATTATCCTACAAAGGTATTCCTAAATGGACATTCTGACTGACAAACAAATTACGGCCAGGATCCTGCAAAAACTTTACATGCGGGGCAACAGGGACGCAAGCCACACGTTGTTTGAGAACGTCAAGAAGGGGTTCACACATCGAACTAATGGGATATCACACAAGACTGACTGTTAGGCAAGGCAAAATCAATTCCACATCGTGCCAAACCAATCCCAGCAGTCGCTTGAGGGTGCAATATCCCACATATCTCATGGTTATATCATCACACCATGAAACGCACAGACAAATGACACACAAAATTACCAATTACAGACAAAATTATCATCTCTGACCAGAAATATCATCAACTTCTTGAACCCGATCAGTTACTTTTTGCATCTGTACCATGCATCAAAACCAATCAAAACGAACTCAAATCTGGAGCAAAAGGTGCCAAACTGGACAGCACCCGGAAATCCAATGAACATAAAAAAGATGAAAGATCTAGATCCGCAATCAGTTTCAGTGATTTCTATTACAAGTATGGAATGTGGGCGGCATTTAATTTTATTTTAGGAGTGATTGACAGGCATGAGAGTGATTTTATTTTATCATTTACAGACGGAGTATTACATTCAATAGACAATGAACTGGGCCCCTTTGATTCAAGAGGAAATAGGACAGGTATTCGCCAGATCATAGTTCCTGTAAAACAAAACATTGAGAGGTTTTTTGACGATTTAAACAGACCCATCTGCATTCAAACTTTACGAAAGGGGTTTGCTACAGGATGGGATAAAACTGCATCTAGGTTATCTGAACTTTCCATGTTTAATGAGAAGGAAACTCAATTTATCAACAAACAGTGTAGTTTTAATCCTAGCAGGACTTTAGAGATTTTCTTTAATTGATTTTGTATGAATTGTATATTGTTTCTTTTGTTTTGGGGTAGAACGTTCCAACGTCTACTAGTTTGTTATTCAGAGTTCTTTCCAGAGTCTTTAGAAATTTTTTCATATCTGTGTTTATTTCAGCCCATTCAAACGAGCGGCTATTGGTAGAAAGCCCAGATATTTCCCCACCTTTTTCTATTAATGCCTTTACGCTGTTTAAAGTCTGTTTTTGAAATTGTTTTTATTTGTGCCTTTTCAAATGATGTCAGTTCTTGTTTTGTTAGTTCTGTATCGTCATAAGACATGATTTATTATTGTCAAAATTATTAATAAAAGTTAACTAAAAGTTAACTGCCTGGTTAACTATTGATTGTGCCTGAGAAAACCGGTTTTCATCACTTGTATGTGGAAATTCTCGCACCATCTGCACCCATTTCACGTACAGAGTTTGGACAGACATCGGTTTTTGCCATTATTATAGCATATTTGTCAAGTCAGAAAGTCCGTACAAGGTGTTGTGTCTTGTTCCAAACGGGAGATTCAGTATAGCCAGAATGTATTGGAAGGTATTAAACCCGCGTTCTCCTCGTTTAAAATGGTGTGTCTGCTCACCTTTTTCTCTCAAGATATGGGTGGGTAGGCATGCCTACTATTAGGAATAACATGGATAACATTTGCCAACAAAAGTGTGATCTAAATTCTACAATCCAAAGGACTGACAAGGACTGACTATATAGTAAAACTTAACTTGCATATCTGTCAAGACGATTCATGCCACTAGTCTTGCAAAGTGACTCCTTTGAAGATGGACAGGAGATTCCCAGAAAGTATGGCTACAAGAACGGCAACTCTAGTCCGTCTCTGAAAATCTCTGGAATCCCGCCAGAAACCAAGTCGCTTGCCCTGATTATGGATGATCCTGATGCAATGGGTGCGGTAGGAAAAATCTGGGTGCATTGGCTGGTCTGGAATATATCTCCTTCCAGTGCAAATTTTGAGGAGGACTCTATCCCTAAAGGTGCAGTTGAGGGCAAGACTGATTTTGGAGATGTAGGGTATGGAGGTCCGGCACCACCAGACAAAGAGCACACATACATCTTCAAACTATATGCGCTAGATATGGTGCTTGATCTACCAGCAGATTCTGAAAAGAGCCAAGTCGAGGATTCAATAAAAAATCACATCATAGAGGAGACAAAACTTGAGGGCAGATACGCCCCATAGAATTTACCAAAATTTGTAATATTCTAAGCAATTGTGTAGTGTAGTCTTTTTGATTGTTGTCATAGAATTTACTATAGTCGTTGTCATATTAAGTGCTGTCTTGGCTGTATCTTGCAGCCAACCTATATCTCATGTATTTGTCATCGGGAGAAAATTTTGCCGGGTGTGCAGATGTAGTTTCGTCTTGGCATTTGGGGCACTTTAACTTTAATGTATATGTAGTACATTTTATACACCTTCTCAACTGGAACCTCATCTTAGTCCCTCGTCTTCTTTGATACTTCTCTAGAGAATTTGAATGAGCCTTTCTTTTTTTCTATACTGCGCTGAATCTCAGATATTATTGGCTTTAGTGCCTTTTCAGCAGTCTTAAAATCTTGTGATGTGATAGAGAGCCTGTATTTTGGAGCCCCTAGATATGTGATGTGTACAGTGGAATCTTTTTTGATGGAATCCAAAAGCACTTTTTTAATAGTCTCTATTCCATTTGCACTATTATTTGTAATTTCCATGATTCCTCTAATCTCGACTGACGGGAGTTTTATCTTTGAGCATACTTCCTCTATTGCTGTTGCCGTCTTTTGGGATATTTTCAACTCGCTTACTGCATCAATGCCGTTTCTTCCTATTTCGACAAATGCGTCATATACAGAATCAAACTTTGAAAAAATGGTGTCTTCTAGTTCATCAATCTCGTCATCTGAGAGCTTGGCCCTTTCCTTGACATTTTGTAATAGTGTCTTTCCCTTTTCAAACTTTTTTACCTCTTTTAGCTTTTGCTTCTTTTGGTCCTTTGAGACTTGCTTGAGTGACAGGTCAATATCACCCCTTCCTAAATTTACTTTCTTTACCAGCAAAACCTTCTTTTCGCCATCCTTGACAAATCGGTTGATTGACCGTATCCAGCCTGGTGCAATCTCTGAAATATGCAAAAACCCCTGAATGTCGTCATATTCGTCTAAACTGACGTACGCCCCGTGATCCATTACCTTGGTAACTGTGGCAAGGACAATTTCTCCTTGCTCGGGCATTTCCTGCAGTTCTGTAGTCATTTCTTCTAAAATTTAGCCATGTGTAATTTAATGTTGCTAGAAGTCGATTCCCCGCTTGGCCTTGATGCCCTTTTTGTACGGATGTTTTATCTCCTTCATCTCAGTTACTAGGTCTGCCTCTTGAATAACTGCATCTGAGGCATGATTTCCTGTAAGTATGAGGTCCATACCATCATGTTTGGATTTTATCAAGTCAAGCACGTCTGATGCTTTTATGAGTCCCATCTTTACTGCATAGTTTATCTCGTCTAAAATTACAATATCATATTTGCCAGACTGGATCTTCTCCCTGCTTGCCTCTACAGCTTTTTGCGCCATGAGTACATGGGCTTCTCTTGGTGATGTGTCGTCAATTATGCCTACAAACCCCTTTCCTGCAGGCACTAGTTCAAATGCCGGTGCTAGGAACTTTGCAGAGTCCATCTCTCCATAGTGCCAAGATCCCTTGATGAACTGTATCATGATTATTTTTTTACCATACCCTGATGCCCTCAGTGCAATTCCTAGAGCGGCAGTCGTCTTTCCCTTTCCGCCCCCGGTGTATACTATTGTAAGACCTTTTTCTCCCACAATGCCATATAGTGTGATGCCGGTAAAAAGCCTAAGCATGACTTGGTTCATGTACTTGTGGTTTTTGTTCATTCATGAAAACTCCAAGGGATTGTCTTTATAGCTCTGTTTTGGTTTTTTTGGGTAAAACCTGTGATTTTAGCTATCAGTCGGCCAACTTACAAAATGTATCAGTTTAAATAAAAAAGTAGCACCATTCATGCAACTTGAAGATTCCTAGAATTGTAGTAGCAGGTGCAACTAGCGGGGTTGGAAAGACCTCGATAACGTGTGGCATTATTCATGGTATGCAGAGCAGAGGCTATTCTGTTCAGCCGTTCAAGGTTGGTCCTGACTATATTGATCCGAGTTATCTATCCAACATATCAGGTAATGATGCATGCAATCTAGATGCGTGGCTGATGGGAAGGAATCAAGTTCTGGATAGCTTTGCATCCAACTCAAACTCTGACATTTCTGTGATTGAAGGTGTCATGGGGTTTTATGATGGTGCTACAGGGGACTCTAACTTTGCAAGCACACATCATGTTGCTAGCATTACAAAATCTCCAGTAGTACTGGTGCTTGATGCTAGCAAGACATCGCGTTCCATAGCTGCTACTGCACTTGGCTTTCAAAAGTTCCACAAGAGTTCTCATATATCTGGAGTTATACTGAATAAAATTGGCTCTAAAAGACACGAGCTTTTGTGCAGACAAGCCCTAGAAAAAACAAAACTCCCCGTTCTTGGGGTTGTTTACAGGAATCCAGAACTTAAATTTGAATCAAGGCACATGGGACTGATTCCAGCATCTGCATCTACACACGTAAAGAAAAAACTTGTCACTGCTTCTAAAATTATTGCAGATTCATTAGACATCCAAGAAATAATAAAGATAGCTTCTGCACCAGCTATACTTCCAAAGGTACTACAACCTAGGATGAAAAAGCCAAAGGCTGTCATATCAGTAGCACTTGATTCATCTTTTAATTTTTATTATCGTGACAATCTTGATGCGCTCCAAAGAGAAGGAGCCATCCTGAAATTCTTTAGCCCCATAGCAGATGATAATCTATCACACTCTGATGGTATTTACATTGGTGGAGGCTTTCCAGAAGTACTGGCAAGTGGCCTTGAAAGGAACCGCTCCATGAGGTATATGATCAGACAATTTTCTGAAGATGGAATGCCCATCTATGCTGAATGCGGCGGACTGATGTATCTTACAAAATCCATCAGACATGACAGCAAAACATATGCCATGGCGGGAATCTTTGATGCAGAAACTGTCATGACCAAAAAAATGAAGTTAAACTATACTAGAGGAAAGATTCTCTCAAAAAACGTGATTTCAGAACAGATGCGCCCCTTTTACGGTCACGAATTTCACTATTCTAGGTTGCAGTCAATTTCACCTGACTCGAAATTTGCTTATCGTCTTGATGTTGGAGATGGGATAAGGGATGGTATGGATGGTTTGATGGCTCATAATACGCTTGCATCATACGGGCACCTGTACTTTGATCGTTCAGACTGTGCCAAGATTTTTGTCAAAAACTGCAAGTCGTTCTCAAGGAAATGATTCTGCTCTTACTAGCTTGTAAAGAGCGTTGATTATTGCTGATGCCGAGGGACTGCCACCTTTTCTCCCAATGTTGGTTATAAACGGGGTACTATCCAGACTGCGCAATTCTTCTTTTGACTCTGCGGCACAGATGAATCCTACCGGAATCCCAACTACTAGAGCCGGTCTAGCTATACCTTCTTTTATCATCTGAATCACCTCTTGTAGTGCTGTAGGTGCATTACCTATTGCAACTATACCATCTTGCATGTCTTTTACTGCCATTCTCATTGCAGCTTGTGAGCGGGTCTTGCCTTCTTTTCTTGCAAGCTCTGCCACATCTGATCTTGAAATGTTACATACAATATCATTTTCAAAGTCTATTGGATTTTGTTTGTTAAGGCCCCCGATTACACCATTGACATCAACTATTATGCTGTGATGATTCTTGATTGCACAAATACCATTCCTGATTGCATCCTTGTGGAATATTATTTTATTATTATTGATATAGTCAAAGTCCGCAGTAGAGTGAATTATACGTCTGACTATCTGCCATTCCATATTACTATATTGATGATCTCCGACTTCATCTTCGATCATTTGCATGCTTGCATCTTCTATTGATTGGCCCTTCTTAACTTGCATTCTCTACCTCGCAGGCCCGCTCAATTACTAGATCAACTATTTTTTCATCAGCTCCTATGTGTTTTGTAACAAACACCTTTCCAAGATTTGATTTTTCTAGTGCAGGGAGTAGGTCATTGTTAATGTCTGTCTTGACGTGGGCACCTTCATGAAGAAAATAAAATACAACTACTAGTATGTCGGGGTTATTCATAGCTGCTGTCCTTATACCTTTTGCAATGTCTGGCTGTTCGATTTCAAGCCAGCAACGGCCTACATTTCTATACCTTTCTTGGAGGCCATTTACTATATAGTCTAGTGATCGTTTGGCGTTGGGATCCTTACTACCGTGACCAATTATCAGGACATCAGTTTTGTTTTTTGGAATAACTGCATCATTTTGTTTTAGTGCAGATTGGATTCTATTCTCTACAATATCTACTAATGTATAGTGCATGCTAATAGGTTTGGTTATGAGAAACTTTACATCAGTATCTTTTTGAAATTTCATGACATCAGTTACGGCGTTTTTTACCTTCTTTCCAGGGTATAAAAAGAATGGAACTATGGTAAGTGAGTCAATGTCGTTTTTTAGGCATTTTTCTATTCCGTCTTCGATGTAGGGTGGCTCAACTTCCAAGAAACAATAGTCAGCAAATGTATAATTTCCCTTTGACTTTACGGCATTACATATAACTTCGAGCTCTTCTGAGGCTTCTCTTTCTTTACTTCCTCTATCAATTAGTAATATTCCGCGCTTCATTTTTTCATCCTTGCTATAGCTATTGTCAAGTCGGGGGGAAATTTCTGCTTTTCTACTACTAAATCTCCTCCTGATGATATGATTGCAGCTGCTTCAGATACGCTTGCCGTGCCTTCAAAGGCCCTTACAGTTTCTGACGGGTTTGGTGCCGCTACTTTTGCTAGCTCGTCTCGGTCTACATACTTTACATCTACACCTAGTTCTTTGCCTGCTTCTGCTAGACCGGGTACGTCTTGTGGCTTTTTTATCGAGGCTAACATGCAGACTGATTTTGGTGATAGTCTGGCTGCTTCAAGGCAACAAGTAATGCCATTCATGATGGTTTCTTTGGTAGTGTCTTGGTGTAGTCCAACTCCTACTACCAAGCTTGGGGGTCTGTATATGACAGAATCTTTTAGGCATATCCCATCTATTATTCTATCAGATATGACAAGAAAGCCAGTAGCATCAGAACTTGTCATGTCTGCTATGTCATCAAATAATTTTACATTTCCCGGCAGCTTTTCATACCAGTCTCTTCTTCCTACATCCTGAAAGACTCCTATCTTTTCTTCATTTACCATAAATGCACTGACTCTTGTTACAGTAGAGTCATCCTCTATTACCCATCCGAACTTTCTACCCACCAAATCAACTGAAATTGTCTTGTTGACATCTGCTGCTGTAGTAATTACTGGTATGGAGTTTAGCTTTTCTGCAAGATTCCGTGTAATCTCGTTTGCACCTCCTAGATGCCCTGATAGAACACTGATTACAAAATCTGTCTTGTCATCAATTACTATTATGGCAGGATCCGTCTTTTTGCTTTTGATATAAGGGGATATGAGTCGTATTACTGCGCCCAGTGAAAATATGCATACTAGTGCATTACTATTCTTGAATAGCTCTGCAATCTTGTTGCTTGTAGGTTCTGAGTACCATGTAATATCTGGTGTGTCATCAGAAAATTTTTCTGGTACAAATATTTCATATTGTGGAAAATCTGACTTTATCTTTTTACCTGTCTCTATGCCGTTTTTAGTAATTGCAACTACTGATATTTTATCCAGTCAGACCGCCTGATTTTTATGACTTTTCGTTCTTTCTAAACCTAGCTAAGCTTGTATTGACTGCATCATTTTTCTGACCTTGCAAGTATGCTACCATCAAAGTCAAAGAGTATGATTTCTAGCGGAACTACTCCCTCAGAATGCTGTCTCATGTGTCTATGCACTTCTTTGCATATCATATCAAAGAATCCGTCAATATTTCCCTCCTTGACTATCTCAGATACATGCCTTGCAGTATTTGCTTTTCTGATGTTGCTTACCAAATCTGCATCTGCATTGCATTTTGTTGCCAGTTCGGCAAGAAATGACATGTCCACCTTGGAACCTTTGACGTGAGTCTGTTTGACACCGGCTGCCATCTTTGCAAGCTTGCCAATAAATCCCACTACATACGCCTTTTTGACTGATTTTTTTGCGCACTGCTGGAGGGTATATCCTGAAAAGTCACCCATCTGTACAAAGCAATGATC
The DNA here is from genome assembly GCA_026712925.1 of Nitrososphaerota archaeon. GTDB lineage: Archaea > Thermoproteota > Nitrososphaeria > Nitrososphaerales > Nitrosopumilaceae > JAPOPJ01. Next base: position 6,838 of record JAPOPJ010000238.1, on the reverse strand, counting down.
TGGCAGACTGACAATCTTTCTTGCAAACTCTTCACTTCTTCCACCTGTTGAAAGTACTAGCGTGTCATCATTCATTGCAAGTGCTACGTCAATGTTTTGTCTTATTGATGCTGCATATGATGCAGTAGAAAATGGAATTACTATGCCGCTTGTACCTAGTATGGAAATTCCTCCCATGATGCCTATTCTGGGATTGTCTGTCTTGGGGCCTAGCTCTCTTCCTTTGGGGACTGAGATTATTACCTTGATTCCTCTCTGGGTTAAAATGTCTCCTGCTACACTTTTTATATTTTCATCAATCATTTTTTTTGGAACTGGATTTATTGCTGGTTTGTTTATCTCTAGGCCAAGTCCAGGTTTTGTGACTATACCTACACCCTCTCCACCGTCAATCTGAATCATACCTATAGAGTCATTTAGTGATAAATCTGCAATGATTTCTGCACCATGAGTTACGTCCGGGTCGTCTCCGCCATCTTTTATTACGGAGCATCTTGCAGAGTCGTTTTGGAATTTGCAAGAGCTTATTGGTATTATTATGGTTTTATTCCTTGGTAGACTCACGCTGACTTTATCTGTACGTGATTGTTTTATGATGGATAGTATGGCAGCCTTTGATGCTGCGGTAGCAGATGTTCCAGTTGTAAAACCAGTCCTGAGATTCTTTCTACTCACAATTAGCGTACTGATTCTGGAGTTTTAACTCTTGTTTGCATCTGCTCAGTATTATCGTGTAAGGCGTGCACGTTTGAAGAGTTTGTGTGTAGGAATGATACTGTGGCATGATACTGTGGCATGATACTGTGAAGTGATACTGTGGGAATATGCTGTGGGGATATTCTAGCGTAGGGCAGGCGTGCACAAACCACTATTCCTAGGTGTATATCGTACTACAAATCCTGTAATCTATTTAAAATAAAGCTTCATACTGACGACATGACCAAAACACCTCATGTAGTCATTACTGGTGCTACCGGATTTGTTGCAAGAAATGTACGAAAACTACTTTCTGAGAATGACATCATACTGCATTCCATATCTCGGCGTAACTTTAAGGGATTCCGAAATGAAGAAAAGATAATCACCAATAATTATGATCCAGTGGAAATCTTGCCTAAAATAGGCAGACCTGATGTACTACTTCACTTGGTAGGTATTGGTAGCCAGTCTGCAAAGACTGACTTTAATTCTGTCAATTTTTTGCTGACCAAAAGAATTGTAAAACTGTGCAAATTGGCGGGAATCAAAAAAATCGTATATCTCAGTGGTCTGGGTGTCTCAAAATATAACACACTTGAATACTTTCTCTCAAAATATAGGGCAGAAGATGAAATCACAAAATCGGGTCTTGACTATACGATATTCCGGCCTTCATACATTGTAGGGAGAGATGATCTGCTCACAAGATACCTTAAAAGACAAATTCAACGAGGACAGATATTCATTCCAGGTTCGGGTCAGTTTCAAATCCAGCCTATCTCAATTGCCAATGTCTCCCAAGTAATCTTTGAATCCCTGACGGCTAAAAAATTCTCCAACAAAACACTTGACCTAGTGGGTCCAGAATTAATCACTTATGAGGCATTTGTGAAAAAGTTTTCAAAATATACCCGCACCAAAATCATAAAGATTCCTCTTGAGAAGGCATACTATGATGCCATATCTGGGAGAGGGGGTAACTTTGGCATCGATGATCTTAACTTGCTAATTGGAAGCTTTTGTGGTAACTTTAAGAGGCTACAGGCAACATGTATAGTAAAGATACAGCCCATTTGATAGTTATAGTCTGGCAGCCTTTTTTAGTATATCTGCCTTGTCAGTCTTTTCCCAGCTAAATTCGGATTCATCTCTACCAAAATGTCCGTATGTTGCAGTTTTTTTATAGATGGGTCTCTTTAGGTCCAAATGCGATATGATCCCCGATGGCTTTAGGTCAAAATGTTTTCGTACTAATTTTTCCATCTTGGATTCAGAGATATTGTTTGTTCCAAATGTATTGATGTAAAGTGATATTGGTTCTGCTACACCTATTGCGTAAGCAATCTGAACTTCGCATCGTTTTGCTAGATTGGCAGCAACTAGATTCTTTGCAATGTACCTGCACATGTATGATGCAGACCTGTCTACCTTTGAGGGGTCTTTTCCTGAAAAAGCACCACCACCATGTCTTCCAAATCCACCATACGTATCCACAATTATCTTTCTTCCAGTAAGTCCTGCATCCCCATGTGGCCCGCCTATGACAAACTTTCCAGTGGGGTTGATGTGGATGTTTATTTTATCATTCCACAGTTCTCCAAGCGCCGGTTTTATGACGTGTTTTAACATGTCCCTTGAGATGATTTTGTGTGGTATGTCCTCGTCATGTTGTGTGGATATTACTACTGTTTCTATTTTTTCAGGCTTGTTGTTTTTGTATTTGACTGATACTTGGGACTTTCCATCAGGTCTGACCCATGGTAATGTACCATCCTTTCTGACTTTTGCTAGTCTTTGTGTCAGCTTGTGTGCAAGTAGTATGGGCATTGGCATGAGCTCCTCTGTTTCATTTGCAGCATAGCCAAACATGAGACCTTGGTCTCCTGCACCTTGTTCTCTCTTTTTGGTGGGAGTCACACCCATACTGATATCAGGGCTTTGGGAATGTAGCTTGAGTATGACCTTGCAAGTGTCAGCATCAAACAAAAGTTTCTTGTTGTCATAGCCTATTTCACGGATTGTCTTTCTCACAATACTCTCTTGAGCTGTCTTGCCAAACTTTGCATTTGTAGTAACTTCTCCTGCTACTACTACCAGACCTGTAGTTACCATAGTCTCTACTGCAACTCTAGAGTCTGGATCCTTTCTAAGCAACTCGTCAAGAATTGCATCCGATATCTGATCACATACCTTATCAGGATGGCCTTCAGTGACTGATTCTGATGTGAAGAGAAAACTCCCAGTCATAAGGCAACCGTCTCAGAGTTCATTTTCAAGCTTGATAAAGAGAACGTTGTTGCCGCGCACAATTACGCGTCCATAATTTGCAATAACCTTGTCATTGTGAATCTCTTCTGCGTCTGTCATGATTAAGTTCATGTAAGTGTCAACGTTGTCCATCTTTCCCTTGTATTCTACCTCGTTTTTTAACCGTATAGTGACCTTCTTTTTAGTACTTTTCTGAAGAATAGTCAATGGTCTCTTTGCGTTTGTTTGTGACACTCGTTATTCACTTGATTTGTTGCATAGTTTTCTGGCATAAAAGCCTACCTTTTCAGGCATGTAGGAGCTACCTTAAATTTTTTCATTTCTTCAATAGTATCATGCTACCTACCAGATTGGCAAAACTAGACGAGTTTCTGTCCGGGGGGATACCTGAAGGTGTAATAACTGATGTCTTTGGTCCACATGGCACAGGTAAGACACAGTTTCTCTTCCAACTATCAGCAAATGCCATTTTGGAGGGCCGGAATGTTCTGTATGTAGATACATCAGGTAGTTTTAGGCCAGAGAGAATAGTGGAGATTCAAAGGCAGGCAGGCCGCACATCTGATACCCTTGATGAAATAGAGGTACTGCGTGTTACAAACACACATGACCAGATAAAGTCACTACAGGTTGTCCGTGAATCAAAATTCCATCTAATCCTAATTGATAGTATAACTGATCTGTTCTCATACGAGTATCAAAATAGTAATCGAACTTTTGAAAAAAATATAGCATTCATGCAGTACATGTACGGCCTTTCACTGCATGCAATTTGTAAAAAAATACCAATAGTAGTCACAAATACAATCCGGCACATTGATGGAAGACAGATTGAAAGCATGCAGACTGCCATTGACATGTCTACACACATCAAGATAAGACTGTCTAGAGATGATGCAGGTTTTATTGGAAATGCATCTTGGTTGCAAAATAGCATCAAATTCCCATACATCATAACATCTGCAGGACTAACAGATGTCTCTGAAGCTATTTAACAGACGAGCATGAATCTTATCAGTGGTTGAAATATTTGGCTACATACCGCTACTTTCTGTCTTGTTGCTGGCACTAGGACTTGTAGGGGTGATTGCTTATGAAAAATCAAGATCCAATTCGGAATGAATCTGGCATAAAATACGAGCTGCTGTTTCAGCAGTTTGGCTTTGATACAATGACTGAGATACAAACTAGAGCGGTTCCCATAGTATTGCAGAAAAAAGATTGTCTAATTATTGCACCTACTGGTTCTGGCAAGACAGAGTGCTCTGTAATTCCAATTTTTTCTCTGGCATCTAGATCAAAGAGTATGGGAAAGATCAAGGCCCTCTATATCACACCACTTCGGGCATTAAACAGGGATGTATTCCGTCGAATAACAAAGTATGCTAAAACATGTGGTTTGGATATAGAGATACGACACGGAGACACGACGCAAAAGGCAAGAAAAAAAATCACAGAAAACCCACCAGATGTCTTAATTACAACTCCTGAGACACTTGTCATACTTCTCACACAACCCAAGATGCTTGCCGCACTATCTGAGCTAGAGTGGGTCGTGATTGATGAGGTACATGAATTACTCTCAAGTGAGAGGGGCTCGCAGCTATCACTCAGCCTTGAGCGCCTGCAGATAAATTCAAAATTCCCACTGACTAGAGTCGGCTTGTCTGCTACAGTAGGAAACTTTCAGGAAGCTGGAAAGTTCGTATCAGGTACAAAGCGCAGATGCCAGATAATCCGGGACACTACATTAAGAGAGTATGATGTAGATGTGAAATTCATTGATGGCACAATATCTGATGTTGCAGACAAGATATCCGAATTTGTGCAAGCACAAAACCTTGACTCCCCGGTGCTGTTATTTACCAACACGCGTGGCGAGTCTGAATTTCTGGCCTCGATTTTAAAAGAAAAGTCGCCAGTCAATGTAGAGTTACATCATGGTTCTCTCTCAAAAGAAGTCCGAGAAGATACAGAGTCATATCTCAGGGAAGGACGGCGGGGAATTGTAGTCTGTACATCATCACTTGAGCTAGGACTTGATATTGGCTCAGTTGAGATGGTTATTCACTATGGCTCCCCAAGGCAGGTCTCAAAGCTGATTCAGCGTATAGGGAGAAGCAGACACACACGCGGTGCATCTGCAAAGGGATTGGTAATAACTAACAGTCCTGATGATGAGTTTGAGGCAGGTGCAATACTAGATAGAATATCTGAGGGTTCTATTGAGGACCAAAAGATACACGATGGCTCCCTTGATGTGTTGGCACACCATCTAGTAGGCCTTGCTATGCAAAGAGGAGAGATGCAAGTGAGCCTGGCCTTTGAAACAGTTACGCAGGCATACCCGTTTCGGAATCTGAGCCTTGATGGGATGATGCGCGTATTGGAGCTACTTGATTCTAACTATCTCATATTTCTTGACAAGACAAAGATGAGCTTTTGGAAGAAGGGTAGAGCCTTCAAATATTATTTTGAAAATCTCTCCACAATACCTGACATTTTGAAATTCAGAGTCTTTGATAGTGTGGGAAAGAGGATCATCGGGACACTAGATCAAAGGTTTGTAGGTGATTTTGGAGATTCTGGAAATATATTTGTCCTAAAGGGCTCACACTGGAGAATACTCAACGTGGACGAAAAGTCGTTGTACGTCAATGTAGAACCATTCAGAGGAAGTGGCATTAATGTACCATACTGGGAAGGTGAGAACATACCAATAGATTATAGAACTGCGCAAAAGGTTGGCTCCTTTAGGACACAAGCCAAGAACGGCTCCATAAAGATGATCAGCCATATAATTGAAGAGTTGGATTTTGATACCATTCCAGATGAGAAGAATATCGTGGTGGAGTCAAGCCGCTCTCAGGGCTCTATTGTGATTCATTCTTGCTTTGGGACGAAAATCAATGCGACACTCTCAACACTACTTTCATCGATGCTATCTTCTGTGTTGGGTTCCATGGTGGATGCGCGCTCAGATGGGTATAGAATAGTATTATCATCTCAGTCAAGAATTTCTGAAAAAATATTCCTTGATGTCCTGAGGGATAACTATGATCTGTTTTCAGTAGTTACTGCATCCCTGACAGGAACGCATAACGTGAATTGGAGGACATGGTGCGTGGCAAAGAAATTTGGCATCGTAGGCCGGGGAGCAGTATATGAAAAAAAATCAGCTAGATTCCTCTATGAGCGATATGTAGGAACACCCCTTGTAGAGGAGGCATTGCGGGAATTATTTCATGACAAATATGACCTATCTGGCACAGATGATGTCCTAGAGAGAATAAGAGATAATATCATTATAGTATGCTGGTTAGAAGTTGACAAGTTTTCAAAATTAGCAGAGCCAGTGTTGGACCATACTACAAAATACTATTCATCTCCTGCAAATCTTGATCAGGGCATACTTGATATGGTAAAGTCGAGGATCTCAAAGACCAAGCACCGCTTAATCTGTGCAAGATGCGGCATGTGGGAGCGTGTCATGGAGACTAGTGAGGTAAAGACCAAGTTGATTTGCCCATATTGTAAGGCGCGTCAAATCACTGCTACATTCTACTCTGATTATGATTTACCAAAAATCATACGCAAAGAAGCGCAGGGAAAAAAGCTTACCGGGGAGGAAAAGCACCGGTACAGACGCGCCTGGAAGGTCTCCTCACTTGTTGAGAATTTTGGCAAGACTGCCATAATAGTAATGTCTGGGTATGGTGTAGGTGCTGATACGGCGGCAAGGATTCTCCGCAATATGGTAGATGAGGATCATCTCATCAGGCAGATATATGAGGCTGAGAGGCAGTATGTAGTGACTAGGGGTTTTTGGGATTAGATGTTTTCTGGATTTGATTTACATGCAGAATCATAT
>JAPOPJ010000088.1 GCA_026712925.1 Nitrososphaerota archaeon | reverse complement strand
TAACCAAAAAAGAAATGGAAAATACCAAAAAAATACTAAATGAGATGGATGAAAAAAAAAGGCGTTGTGGTTTTTTTTTCAACCCCCCCCCCCTACATATCATGGAAACTAGTGTGTTATCATTCATGCTTGTGTGGGAATTATTAGTTACTTTCAATTATACTTTTGTACGAAATTTAAGGGGATTATATACGTGTATCCATGTGCCGGTTCCTCCACAAACTCGAGACTTTTCCCAAATCTGTATCCTAGCCACATAACTATGCACTTGTCACAAATCCAGATTTTAAAAAATAACCCAGTAAAAGAAATTCTAGAATTTAAAAAAGATTTTCCAAGATTGGGTATGGGGAAATGTTATTCAATGCTGCATATCAGAAATCGCGAGATGCTGGAGAAAGGGTTTATTGTATTCTAGATGACTATGATGCAAGGAAAAATGCCATAAAGTTGGGAATCAAGTTTACAGGATTGAACGAACTATTACTTATGATGAAGCAAAAAATCTGATGAGTTGTTATGAATTTGACAAAGTTGTAAAGTTGTTAAAGGATTCAAATTTTAGATTTCCAGCAGATGTTGTTATGTAGTCTGATTGCCAAATATACCCTAGTTCACAAGTTCTTGAGGTATGATGATCTTTTTAAAAAATGCAAAGATGTCAATGTTGGGTTTTGCAGTTCTAAGATATTCTGACAGTATATGATGCATTTGTGCAAACGATTCATAGTATTAAGATACTGAAATGTATTTCTTTGAGGTTCTCTCACAAATTCGAGGTTTTTCTAATTTAATTCTCTGATGTTAATATTGTCTGTATTTGCTCATATCCTGGATTATATCCTTGATTATATCCTTGAAACAATTCAAATTGCCCAGTGCATACAAAACAGATTTGATATGTTAGAGTATCTTGATGTGATTAGCTCTGTTGGGAATGCTGAGTATTTACCAAAAGCCTCGAATTTGTGGAAAAATCTGATGTATTAATTTTCAGAGTTTTACGGTACTATTTTTAAAATAGCATGGTAAAATTATTTTTTCAAAATGTTTTTAAGTAAATTATGTTATAGCAAATCATGAACTGCAGAATAGTTAGATCCCCCCCATTGCGTGGGTAGGCGCGCTTACTACAGTAATTTTGGTATTATCTTTTAGCGGAACTGTTGAGGACGTATTTGCGCAAGCACCCATAGCTAATGCAGGGCCAGATCAGATAGTCGCATCTGGTGCTACAGTCACACTTGATGCTTCGGGCTCTACTAATCAGGACGGTACTAAATCAGGCATAAATCATTTTTGGGGGCAAGTATCAGGACCCACAGTAAACATTAGCCAAACCGGTACAGTGCCCACAGCGATATTTGTAGCACCTACTGGTCCTGCTAAATTAGTTTTACAAGTAAATGTGTTTAATTCTGGTTCAGAAATTGTTAGTGATACAGTTACCATAACCGTCCTAGCTCCACCGCGACCACCTGTCGCCGATGCTGGACCAGACCAGACAGTCAAATATGGTGATACTGTAACACTAGATGGAAGAGGCAGTACAGATCCTGACGGTGACCAGATTACATATTCTTGGGCTCACGCTTCTGGACTCACTGCAAATCCTACTGGCAGTAACACTTCACAACCAACATTTACTGCACCATCATCTACAGGAATGATAACCTTCACCCTTACAGTATCTGACGGTGCACTTTCTGATACAGATGATGTCATCATAACTGTGACTCCACCACTACCACCCATAGCTGATGCAGGACTAGACCAAACAGTTCGTATTGGAGATATAATAACACTTGATGGTTCTAATAGTTCGGATCCGAATAGCGATCCTCTCACATACATGTGGGAACAAAGTTCAGGAACTCCAGTCAGTATAACTAGTCCCACATCAGAACACATTACACTTAGTGCCCCGGATTCACCTGGAAAACTAGTCTTCACCCTTACGGTATCTGATGGGACAGACTCTGACACAGATGATATCACTATAACAATTGCAAAACCAGTAACAAGAAACATCAAAGAAATGTCTGATACTCTGGTGTCAGCCAAAATCACTGCACCTAATCAAATCACCATGATATACAATGAGGAATTATCCACATTCATCAACAGTTATCTCAACTTTACCATATCAGGTGAGGATATGGCACGAAATATGATTGGAATTGACGGATCTCCAAGCAAGAGTACGGTAGCAAATATTGACGGGGATGATACAAACGTATTTGTCACCATATTGACCTTTGATGGGCAACCCGCACCATCAAACTCCACAGGTACAATGTACATACAACATGCAGATCACTATCTGGCATTCATTCAAGTAAGTGACGGCCAAGACTAGACCTTGCAAATGACACATATTTTGCCAAATCATTCCAGACCAGTAATACCAGAATGCTAGTAACTGTTCACACCCATGATTCTGAAAACCCAAAACCAGCATACATTCTTGCCCAATCATGCAAAACGCGCATTAGACGTGAACAAATATGCTAAATCAGCAAGGTATGATTCCTATATATGGACAGAGTTTTGCGTGTGATCCTTCATGGAATAGCTTCGGCCCCTCCAAGATACTGCACTGTCAGATTTTGCATGTAATAGGCCACTTAGAAAACCAAGCACGACTACAAGCCCGCCTACTGGTGCAAACAGCAAATAAACACGCCTGAGAAACAGCCCCTTTCTTACCTCGACTGCATCTCCGGCATATATCATGGCAGATGCCACAAATGATGTTGTAAATAATATCATACCAGACCATGCAGGAAATACTGTATGAGATGCTACTAGTACAAACGAATACCCAAGTAATATGAACGGCATAAACAACAAAAACAGCACAGCAGTAAAAATCCCCAGAGCCATTTTGCCACTCTGCAGGTATAATGGAACCATCAGTCTCTTTAGTGCATCCCATAGTGTGGACCTATCTCGTGCCCATATTGCATCTAGCAGATTCTCGCCACGAACCATCATCATAGAATGTCCACCTGTCTTGACTTTATTTCCCAATGCACCGTCTTCAATAATTTCACCTCGGACGCCTTTGTGCATTCCGACTTGCTGATATGTTTCCTTTTTAATTATAAAAAAACTACCAAAAAAGTACCCAGTCTTTTTTTTGGGATCATTTACCTTGAGTGCAGAAAACTGTGTGTGCAAAAATGTAGAGATCATCGGAAGTGTTATTCTGGTCCACCAATCCAATGCAAGTAATCTAGGAATTACAGTAAGTGCATCTAGGCCATTCAAAAGAAGATACGACACAGAAAGGGATAGTACACATGGTTTGTGATGTGTGTCAGCATCAGTGAATAGCAACAAGTCACCACTTGCTTTTTTGAATCCCTCCATGCATGCCCAGTTTTTTCCCATCCAGCCTTCAGGTTTTGGTTCTGCTGTGACAGGAATTATTTTAGATGATTTTTTTGCAAACTCGTCAATTATCTGACCAGTACTATCATCTGAGGAATCATTTACTGCAATGACTTCATAGTTTTCATAGTCTTGGGATGTCAATGATTCTAGACACTTTTTTACATAATCTTCTTCATTTCTTGCAGGTACTATAATTGAGACTTTGGGGGTAGAATGTTTTCTAAACTCAAAATCAGTTAGATGTGGCGTATGGATAAAAGACATCATCATTGACCAGATAAGATATGCCCAAGTGCATGCCACGCCAATCATAATAGCTGACAGAGTATAATGTATAATATCTAAGAGTAACACTATTTCTCTATCTCTTTTTTGATATTTTCAAGTGCTAGTTCAGTGCCGCTTTTG
>JAPOPJ010000123.1 GCA_026712925.1 Nitrososphaerota archaeon | reverse complement strand
GACTTGGTTTTCCCGTAGAGAGAAATAGAAGAGCATAGGAAAAAATTTATGCAGTGGTAAATGTATCAGATTTTGTAACTATTTTCCTATTGATTCTGCCGCATCTGTTCACGTTTCATGATTTTACACATGCGGGGTAAATGCATGCTGATTATGTGTTTTCAGAATATAGATGTGTACAGTTACTACATAATTTTAACATAATCTCTGGTCATGTAGACTTGAAACTGTTCTGAGAAATAGACCATACATATACCTGGCATGTGGGAGGCAGTAATTAATTGGACGCAAACTCTGCAAATACACTCACCTCATCCCAACTCAAAGCACAGGTATGTTTATTGAAGAATCACTCATTTTGTTGGCTTTTAGTATTGACATGGTGTGGTAGATTTTAACTATATTTATGAAATTTGACACAGATTTGTATCACTGAATCCATCTAATAACTATGGCAAATGATAAAGTCATGGAATTAATTATAATCAAAATCGTGAATTTATGGAAGGGGTGATGTATATTTTCTAGTATAAGACTCTACTATGCTACTGATGGATTAACTGCCACCATAACAACGGGCATAAATCTGATATTTGGAGTGTTATTGATAGATTCTGCCACCATCATAGTAATCGGAATACTGGCCAGCTGTGTCATAGCCTGTACCATCCACCATAGCAACAAAAAACAACTCGTACAGCAAGAAAAAATAGATTCAGCCCGACTGTCACAAGAGATGCTCAAATACTGGGATAATAAAAAACACAAGGATTTTTCGGACATTGTGAGCATTGTCTTTAATAATTTCAAAATGAAAGATGACGATTCACGCACAAGTCACTATTTGAGCATTTGAGAAGAGATTGCCGTGTTTTGCAATAAAGGAATCATCATAGAGAATAACATGAAAGAATTTTTCAAAGACAAACTAGAGGCGATACGTAATAACACTGTTGTGTACAAGTATCTAGAGAAGAAACACACTGAAACGACATATCATAATCTGTGGGAATTAATGGAAAAGACGTATAGCTAGCGTCTCGTCCCGCCTTCTCTAGAGCCTTTTAGCATATTGGACCGCCACAGACTTTGCAAGTCTATCACGCAGTTATTTGCATCTAGGACAAAAGACCATTATTGACTGACATGTAGTATTTTGATATATAAATTCAGTCAAAAGTTTGTTGCCCTGTATGAAAATTAGTTTGCATTAATTTTAGGCGTATTGTAAGAGAATACTGTAACCTGTACTGAACAAGAAAACCCATGGTTATATGACTCTAAGAAAATCAGATATAGTCATGCAGTAAAACAGGCAAAAGTCATAAGAGGTATGGTAATCTGAGCATCTGCAAGAAAATGCCATCTGATGCCAACAGGAATGGTGTACAATATTTAGCGTACTTTGGTTTTTCAGATAGTGTCAATATGTGCATTTTTCAGGCCAAATATATGATGTTTCTTTGAGGATATTAGACAAGGTATTCTTGTATCATATTGCACATATTGTTAGAATTATGATATCTTGTATAGCCTATTGACTCAAAGGGTAAGCCTGCTCTTCAAGTCATACCAGATCTATTGAGTTGTGTTGCAATATGTATGGCAGGAGAAACTCTAGCTGTATGTCATTTGTGTAATTTCACATGTTTCATGATTTTTGACTCGTTATATCGGGTATTATTCAGAATTATGTTAGAACTTTGATTCCAGCAGATAACCTCGATAAACTCTGGGAATATCACAATCAGTATGGTATATCATTTTATCTGCAACTGCACTGGCAGACATTACACCAAACATTCTAAGTGATTTTCTTGATAAAGCCCCCACTATGATATGTAATCTTGCTTTTCTGGTGGCCACCGTCCACAGAATATCTTTTGAGATATCTGCGGCAGATTTATCATTTACAAATATATTCCATCCAAACACGCATGTCAGAAAATCTCATCCCCTTGCATATATTTTGAATTTGTCTTGCTCTTTGGGTGTTGATTTGTACTGAACATATCACCATTCCTCCACAAATCTGGCAACATGTAGGCCACTTTTGCAGTGTATGAAATATGATACCAAACATTCTCCATATTCTCTGTTATCATGCCCATATACTACAATCCAGCCTCAATATTATATCCCTGCAGATTTATTGAGCCAACATGTCATGACATGATAAATCCTGCCATCTAATCTACTCTGGATTTCATACTGTCTTTTGCCTACCTTGGTATCTATAACAATCAATCATAAACTAGTATGTGATTTTCAGATCCCTTGATGTGCCGCGCATGCTACGACATTCCATTTCATATATGGCAAGAGTTTGAGTTTTGCAGTATGGTTATTTTCCAATCTAGATATTTTTTCTAATATCTCCACGCCAATGTATGATAATAATGCTGTTTCAGATGCTATCTTACAGGCTATGTGCCTTGCAGGTCTGTTCATACTCTGCATTTCTTGTTGAGGAATGAGTATACCTAGATACGAATAGTACTATGATCTATGTGATTTGATTATGTGGAGATGTGCTGAATACTTGGAGAATATATGTACCGGCAAAATCACAGAATGACGTATTCTGACATTATTCTGGACTGATCGAAATGCTGTGACCATTACTATGCAGTTAAGTCAGACTAGACATAAAGATAAAAGTTAGAAAAATATTACACCGCAGGGATTACCTGCGAGAGTGTGAAAACTATGAAGTTGGGGCTAGGCCGATTATCATGGTGTGAGTTGAGCCCGGCTCTGGGTCATCTGCAACTAGGATATTAGATGCGTAAGTTTTGCCCTCTGTATCATCATCTCGCTCATAGCTGTATAGTGTTGGTGCATATCCTACCGGTAGTCCTGTGATTGCCCAGTCTGCGGGAACTAGTTTGAGTAGTAGTTTACCTTGAGCATCAGTAGTAACATTGGCTGGTCCTATGGTGTAAGTATATACTGTGAATAAGAGAGGCTGACCGGTTTCACCTTCATCCATTACACCATTGCTATTTGCATCAATGAATACAGTCAAGTCCAGCATAGAGTGTTCACCTTCTATTACAGTATGGAACCCTACATCAAAGGTTACATTTTGGCCTGCTGTAGGTGTGATATTCTCCATGTACCATGAACTAGCAGGATCAAGTACTGTTACACCAGCAGGGAAGAAAGATGTCTGTATGGTGTATGTGTTGCCTGCGTGAACCACAAAGGAGTATGTGCCATCAGCATTAGTGTTCATCTTTTGCACATCACCGGTATCAGTATTGGTCAGAATCATCTCGCTGTATTCACCATACCCAGGCTCACCTGCATCTTGGATATTGTTACTGTTGATGTCGTTGAATATAACACCGCTTATTGTGGCAGTGTTGGATTCAGTTTTTGGTGCTAGTGGGATGTCAGCCATGGTAGTATCACCCTGCCTGACAGTTATTGAAACAGCCGCATCAAAGTAATCATCCGTACTAGGCACACTTAACACATATTCTCCTACAGGGACGTTAGAAATAGTATAAATTCCGTTTTCGTCAGTCATGGCAGTAAAGTCAGTATCCATGAGGCTTACTGTTACATTTGCTAAACCGGTTTCCAAAGTATCTTTGTTATTGTTCTCGTTCATGTCATTGAATACTGTTCCAGTAACCATACCGACTGGCATTAGATCAAAGTTTACTGTTTCAGAAGCACCACGTGAAACAGTCACTGGCATGCTGGCAGTACCGAAATAACCATTTGGAATGGTTATGGTAACATCATAGTTCCCAACTGGAACCATGTCTATGGAGTATATTCCGTCCATGTCAGTCACATCAGTACCAATAACAGTGTTATCAGCGTCAGTAATACTTACTGTTACATCTTCAATGCCCTCATTATTAGCACTATTAGATACAGATCCCATTACTGTACCAACGGGTGTCAGTGTAAAGTTTACTGGATCATTAGACCCAGAACCAACCGTTACAGACATTGTATTAACTCCAATATAATTTTCTGGAACAGTTAT
>JAPOPJ010000181.1 GCA_026712925.1 Nitrososphaerota archaeon | reverse complement strand
GCCCGTTTTAAGTCATTTCTGAAACTCTGATCAGATATGTTTGTCTTCCTTAGTTTGATTTTAAAAATCAAGCTGGGGTTGAAATATTTGTCGTATTTTTGCTTGTCTTTCTTGTAGTTGTCTCCGATGGTGTCTAATTTTTTAATCTCCGTCTGATAAAATGCCTGCGCATCTCTTTCAGCATTTTCATATCTAAACCATGACTTTCTTTTTTTCCTGACAAATATATCTGATTCTGGAAGAGAAAGATGTGGAAGTTTTTCTGCCATTAGTTGCTCTTTGTGATTGTCTTCTTGCGGCGTTTTTGTTCTGAAATTGCCCACATTATATGATCTCGTGAAACAATTTTGTCGTTATTGATAATACTTTTCTTAAGTGCCTCTTTACAAATCTGCGCAATATCTGCAGCAGAATATCCGCGTGTTCTTCGAGCAAGCTGATCCTTGGTGAAATTGTTTTCTCTTCGCAATACTCTCAAATATTTTTCAAATAATTGCTTCCTTCTAGAATTATCCGGTAAATCAAAGTAGATGATGTCATCAAATCTCCTCCAAACAGCCTTGTCTAGTAGGTGCTGATGGTTGGTAGCTGCAATAATGATGCTTGAGCCTTTATAATTGTCCAACATCTGGATAAAGTTATTTACAACTCTTTTGATTTCACCATGTTCATGAGGATCATCTCGTTTTTTCCCAACAATGTCAAATTCGTCAAAGAGTACAACAAATTTACCGGTTTCTATAAAATCAAAAATTTTTCTTAGATTAGTTGCTGTTTCACCTAGATAGGATGACAAAATGGAATCAAAGAGAACATATACAAATGGATAACCCATAGTACTGCTAATTATTTTTGCACTTAATGTCTTTCCAGTTCCGGGCGGACCACAAAACAGAATTTTATTTTTCGGCTCAAGGCCGTATGATAGTAATTTTGTAGCGGCTCTATTCTCTACTATTATGTGTCCTAGACTTTCTTTTACTTCCTCTGTGACTATCAGATCTTCGAAGCTAAAATACTGTTCATTGATATGTAGTAGCGGAAATCCTTTTTCTGCATCCTTGGGAATTTTTAGTAATGACCGTCTTGTAGGGCCATTATCTTTAGAAATACGTTGCTTGCGCTCATTTTGTTCTTTGATGAGATTATCCAAATTTCCCATGATTGTTATACCACGCGTTCATATTAAGTCTGTCGCATAATCCTACCTGATTGTGTTTTTACAGTGGTGTTTTCTGTGCCTGAAAATTGAATTGTGCAACAAAATCACAATCTTTACTATGATGTGCCGCAACAAGGCTATTATAGATTTCAGATACGCTTTGCAGTCAAATACGACTATCTTGTTGGAATCTGCACTGCTGATATGATAACTATTTTACCCTGTAGAAAGTCTCACATGATTGTAATGATAGATGATTTAAAGAAAAATGATTACTGTGTTGGGAAAATGGGTTGCTTGGTGAATTTTATAAAAGAGACGCGATTAATCAGAACATTAATTGCAACAGCTTTGT
>JAPOPJ010000208.1 GCA_026712925.1 Nitrososphaerota archaeon | reverse complement strand
TGTATGCAGCCACACTTCCTGCCACACAGAGTACTGTCTTTTTGCCTGAGAGCTCTGTACCATACGAGTCCACTATATCTAGGGATGGGTGGGTGTTGCGGGTTGTATTCTTTTTAGCTATACCACTACCAGCTATACCATTACCAGTTGTATTACTTCTAGCTGTATTCTTTTTAGCCATATCCTTTCTAGCTGTACCCTTTCTAACTGCCAATCTCATCCCTTAGCTTTTCTGCCTCACCTGGATTCATTGAAAAATAATTCTCCTCAGAAGGAAATGCACCTGATCTTACATCATTGTTATACTGTGATATGGCATTAACTATATCCTCTGATAAATTCATGTACCTCTTTGCAAATTTTGGTTTTATCTTTTCATACATTCCAAGTAGGTCTTGGATAACTAGAACCTGACCATCACAGTGCGGCCCAGAACCAATCCCAATTGTCGGTATTCGTACTTTGTCTGAAATTATACCTGCTACCTCATGACTTACCATCTCTAGTACAATGCTAAATGCACCTGCATCTTCAAGGGCAGTAGCATCTTGAATTAATGTGGCAGCTGTATCATGTGTCTTGCCTTGCACTTTATACCCCTGATGCAGCATTGTAGTTTGTGGTTGTAGGCCAATATGCCCCATTACTGGTATCCCTACATCTACTATTGCACGAATTGTCCTTGCTAATGTGGCTCCACCTTCAAGCTTTACTGCATCAGCTCCTGCCTTTATGAGCCTCCCCGAATTTCTGATTGCCTCCTCAACTCCTGCTTGATATGACATAAACGGCATGTCTGCTACAAGTAGTGCGTTCTTTCTTGCATTACTTGCAGCTTCTGTAAACATGCACATTTGCTCCATAGTTACGGGAATCGTATTTTCATATCCGAGCATCACCATTCCTGCACTATCTCCTACAAGTAGTACATCGATGCCAGATTTGTCACATAATGATGCTAGGGTATAGTCATAACTTGTAACTACAGAGATTTTTTTAGACTCTGCCTTCATCTCTGTTATATCTTGAACTGACTTATGCAATACGTGCCCTCCGTGCAAGATGTTTTCTAATCTCAATGATACTATCTGCTAGATTCTTTTTGTTGTCAAATTTGTTCACTATACCCTCAAGTGATTTGGTACTGTTCCCGGACATTTTTTTGCAATACTCTGCAAGTAAAGATATTGCACGCGTTATATTATCTACTATTGTTATATCGGCAGATGTGGCAGTCCTTGACATTGGATTCAAATCAAATGTAATTACATTCTTGCCTGACTTTTTTAGTGCCAACGTCCTATCACCATCCTCAAGTGATACTACTACTACATCTGCTGAAAATATGCCGTCCTTGTCAACCATTCTCCTAGAAGAGTCAATGCCGGGTAATTGCTTCATTTTTTTACCAGTTCCTAGAACTTGTGTAGCTCCGTTCTTTTTTAGCACTAGTGCTATGTTTTGTTTTCTTTTTTTATTTGCATAAAACAAGTTTACTTCAATTCCTGCATTTGCTACTTTTGCAAGATTCACTACATCTTTAGCACATAGTGCTGCGGTATTTCCATTAACTGATATTACTGGTCTTTTTGCTAGCAAAAGCTGTGCAGCTGCTACCCTTGTTGCCTTTCTTGCCGCTCTACTAGTCTTCTCCCCGAGTAGATAATCAAAGGCCTCTCCCCTACCTTCAGCTAACAGACCTTCTACTGCAACTAGACCACACTCAAAACCCTTGACGAGCCTCTCCCTTACTAGAAGTGATTCTAACCTTGGATGGGTCTTTGGTATGTGAGTTAAAGTTTTAATTGTACAGCACCCTTGCTCCAAGTCTGTCTAATTCTGATCTTATTATTACTCCTTCATACTTTTCTAGTATATTTAGTACCATATCTTCCATATCTGGCGGAATCATAGAAAATACAGTCTCACCAAATAACGCAACACCACATTTAATTCCATTCTGAGATAATTCCTCAATTACATCCCTCATTCTTGGTGTTACTACATTGACATACTCTGCAAACTCTAAAGACATGTCTTGAAAGTGTCCACAGTTTTTTGTCTGTAGCAGATCATTTACCATCCTTCCTCCTAAACCGTTAATCTTTGCCAAGTGTTCTCTGATGAATGCATTTGTAGATATGGGTGAAAAACAGATAACTACTATTGAGACTGTATCTGTGCTGAGCTTTTCTACTACACCTATTCCAGGTGCGCCTGGCTTTACTCTAACCTCAAAGCCGCCATGGTATGATGCCAAAACATCACCTAGTCCTGTCTTGCACTTTACCTCGGCATTGTGTGCTATTTTTCCTATAGTGTGTTGGTC
>JAPOPJ010000106.1 GCA_026712925.1 Nitrososphaerota archaeon | reverse complement strand
TAATGTGTTACTTTTCTAGATATACTAGAATATCATTCTGTTATATATCAAGACATATTGGGATTTTGACAATATGTTTAAAATTTATAATTTTATGATGTTATGTTGTAAAATAAGGAATATGTGGAGATTATAACACCATCTCCTTTTACCACACCCCATATCAGTACTGTGTATACACCTGGACCATATTCTAATAGCGTGGTCGAGATGTTTGATGTTATGGTTAAGCTGTTTTGAGTTGACTCCCATTCCTCAGCAACAATGAATGGAATTGTACGTGTAGATTGATTGTTTGCTTTCTTGCTACTTTGCAGAGCTTGTTGGTGAGCTGCCTGTGCCTCGGCGACGGATTTTGGTGCTGGCGTGTCAGGGGCGATGTGGTATGGATCTGGATAATTTTGATATGGGTGCTCCTGATATGAATAACTGGAATAACTCCCCCCATGTGGCGGTGGAGATATTATTGCAGCTGCTGTAACTCCATTATTGTAACCGTAGGTGTTGGCAAGTTGCCCTCGTGTGAGTTCGTGAGGTGGTGGGTCATATAGTAAGTGTATCGACGAATTATCCAAAAACGTGGCAGTGTTTTTTGTATTAATTGAAAAAGATAGTACGCCGCCATCTATTGTTGGTTCTGCTGTGAATTGTGCATAATCATATTCAAAATGCTGGACCACCTTTTTGTTGTGCTTATCCCATGCTAATCCAATATTCACCATTGCATGATGTGGATCAAGAATATTATCACGGTGTCCCGGACTTGACATGAATCCGTCCATAGTCTCTGATAATGATGCCTTTGGATCTATGGTAGAATAGTTCTCCCATGGCTTTATGCAATAGTTTAGTCCTGAAACATTT
The DNA here is from genome assembly GCA_026712925.1 of Nitrososphaerota archaeon. Taxonomy (GTDB): domain Archaea; phylum Thermoproteota; class Nitrososphaeria; order Nitrososphaerales; family Nitrosopumilaceae; genus JAPOPJ01. The sequence goes on along the minus strand of JAPOPJ010000106.1, from coordinate 2,909 downwards.
TCTGCGTTGTGCTGGTTACCTCCAGCAAGTGTGTATCTCATGTAAGGCTTGAGTCCACTAGTACCCCAATGTCCAGCGAAACAATTCACAATCATGTCGTCTGCATGTGACTGTGCCGCTGTGTTTGTTCCAAGTTTAATTTGGTTTAGTCCGACTTTTAGGCGTTCTGAATTAATCATATCTAACATGTGTACTCTTAACTCATCAAGATTATTCTCTGCACGGGTTGATTCGTCTTTTACGATTTTATTAGCATCTTGTATCTGCTCTATTGATGCTGTCTTGGGTTCATCCCCAGAAATCACCACATCCGCATTTTCATCTACTTCAAGTATTGACTCTGTATGTTCCATGGACTCTTCCTCTGAAATTTCTACATCCGCAACTTTCTCCATTTCTTGTACAGATTCTGAAGGTTCTTCTTCTAGTATGTCCTCAGAAAAATTGCCTATTTCTGCTTCAAATGATTCTCGAATATCATCTAATTCTGGTATTGACCAATTACTATATGCAAATACGCTGACAGAGATGATGGAAATTGACAAAAAGATGATAATACCTGCCAATTTACGACCACTCTTATTGCGAGATTTATCCGGTTTTTTATATCGAAATGGCTTGTACTGTCTCATTTTGGATCAACATACAGATTTTGAGGTCTAATGACCGTGTTGCCATGCCCTATTAGATATGTAAAGACTGGTGCTTTATTATAATACAAAACTAATTCTGGTGTTATATCCTCATGTTTCAATTCAAACGATTTAAGATGCTTCTTTATTGTCTTAAATGTGTCCCCTGTCCTACCAATTGCAAGTGTTATGTGGAACTTGAAATCATTTAGTTCATCTTGATCAGATTTTAATGTTTGAGAGTATGGCAATAGTAATTGCACAGTATCACATCTTAGTTGTTTTAGCGATTCGTTTGGATTCACTTTAACAAATATTATACCACGGCCCTGTTTGAACCAACCACTTTGTTCAAAAGATGAAAAACCATCTGTTGAGAATTTCGCATTAGGATATTTTTCACTCTCTGTAATTATTGCATTTATTAGCTGTTGCCTATTCATTCGCGTAGAAAATGGACCAAATAACGTTATCTGTGGGAAGCGTCTCTTTCTGTCAAAACCACGCTGAATGTCATTCATATAATTTCTGACATCAGACCGCAAGTCACCTCGCAATCTAATGCAGATTCGCCACGGAGTTCGTAACTTTATACCACGTAATGGTTTTGCTCTCATCTGATTGTGATTTCACATACTAGGTTTTTAGTATGACTATTACAAATATTGTCATTATATCAAAATTTTACTATTTGAAATCAAATCCATACTCCATTACACCTATCAGCATTGAACATTATATCAAGCAGAACTACTCAAATTCTGTTTCTATGACTCTGGAATAAAACTAGAAGCAAAATCCAAGAGTTGAAAGTCTGTACTCCTAGTGTGTTTTTGTAGCATCTCTGCAAAAATATTATCGTACTATCTGCATAACCAGAGTTACAAATTACGTACACTTTGTACAAAATCTAATCTCTATCACTTTTTTAACTGCGTTATTGCCACCTCTACTGCCTCTAGTGGGTCTTCTTCCTGATTTCTTCTAATTGATAGCATCTTTGGCTTCTCAAAGTCTTCTGTACAGTCAGGACATGCATACACTAACACACGGTGCTCATTTGGCGCCTTTGGATTTGACAATCTGGGATAATATACCAGCCTTGCTCCACAGTCAATACAGTACCTGTTTACTCTTTTTCTTCTGACCAATACAAATCTCCTGCACTGTATGATGTGGTGGACAATTATTTGATCTGTACTGTCTAATCCATTACACCATTTTGTTTCAATTATTCGATCAGGATTTACTAGTGTGGTGTGTTATCGTTCCTATTCTAGCGGGGTCCTCACCACTACTGTTTTGGCCAATCACGAAGAGAACAGATGTAATACTATGTGACTAGAAGAGATTATCAAAAATAATAACAGTTTACATTCCAAGTTTGTCTGTGTATGATGGGAGTATGGTGCATGCTGATTTTCTGTTTGTAGATGTACAGATATGAAAGTTACAATCCTTTAAACATCAATACCACGATGTCTAACATCTGTTGTCACCAAATCTAGAATTAAACGTGCTTTGGATTCTGCATCTACTGCACCCTCGTCGGTGGGCATTATTGCATCTTCAGGGTATCTCAGTTCATCACCCCATTTATTAAGATTGGATATGTCTGCACGCTTATCTCGTATTTTCCAACCTTTAGGGAGCATGTCACATAAAATCTGCAAGTCGTGGGTGCGTGGAAAATCAATATTTTCTAACACTAGAGCTGCTTTTAGTGCCTTTTCTGCACATTGTTGAGAGTACATGCAGATGTGTCTGGGAATGGTTGATTCTCCATCTGTCAATTGCAGTGCTACATCAAGATCATCCTTTGCACGGCGCAACCCCATAAGAGACTCTGTTATATTATTGATGGTATATAGAACCTTTCCTTCTCTAAACGCCTCATGTATTACATTTCCTACCACATCACGACGTCTGCCAATCTCTTCATGGTCAGTTACAATTATGTCCTTGCTAATTGGCATATCCATTAGTAAATTCAGTATCTTTATTGCAGTGTGGTGCTTGTTTTCAACTTTATCCATAACTATTAGCAAATCCACATCACTTGAATAGTTGGTATCACCGCGTGTCTGGGATCCAAACAGTATGATGCTAGTCGGGTGGACATGCTCCACTATTATATTCACCATACTAGAAATCACCTCAGTAGTCATTACATCATTATATCATTACATACAGATATACTTGTTGTAATATGGCACACCCTCATTATTCACACTTGTGGGTGTACAGTTGTACTGTATAACATGATACATCACACAC
>JAPOPJ010000168.1 GCA_026712925.1 Nitrososphaerota archaeon | reverse complement strand
GTTGGATAGTATGAATGGTAAGTTGGATAGTATGAATGGTAAGTTGGATAGTATGAATGGTAAGTTGGATAGTATGAATGGTAAGTTGGATAGTATAAATGGTAAGTTGGATAGTATAAATGGTAAGTTGGACAACATAGTTAGCAATACGGGTAAAATGCTCACCAAGCAAGATGAAATCGTGAATGCAATTCAAGCCTCCACATCTGAGATACGTAACATGACTAATCAGCGCATTCAACGACTTGAAGACAATGCAAGAACACATTCATGATTAAGCCAGATTTATTAAAATATTATTTTCAAAACATGATATCTTTCTGACATTGTGTATAGAAATAAAAAACTTGACGTGTGTTATAATTTCAACTGATTGGTAGTTCTTCCTCAAATTCGGAGATTGAATAAATAAAAGATGTCGAGTTTACCATATCCAAAATATCAAATGATGCAAGAATGACTAGTTGCTATGTACTAAAATACATTTTGAAGATAATAAAGAATCAAAAATGTCTCAAGTTTGTTATCCGCGACGAACATGTAAATGTAAAGGTTCAAAATAGCAAAAGGTTTGAATTTGGTAAAGAATCGTTAGTGTCAGGTTATTGTATTATCCGGACTCGTCCAACTTTGCCACCCTTCAATCTGACCTTGATTCCATGGGGGTGTGACTCTGAATTTGTAAGAATTTCATCCACTATACCATCAGTTAGGTGTCCATTTTTTTGATCCTCCTTTGTCACTATAGAAACTGTACTGCCTGCTACTATCTGGCTTTTTTTAGGTAATGTACCCATAAATATCGTAAAACCCCGTCACTTAAACAAATATCGGCAAATCTGCATCTCAGATATGTGACATACTAGAAAATATGTTGTCAGCACATCATACTAGAGCACCTTTGTATCCGCGTATCTCAATAGCGTACCTCAATAGTATATCTCAATAGTATGTCTCAATAGTATATCTCATCAAATGTATGACAAGCACATCACACAGATGATTCCAAATCTCATATCGTATCCACACATCACACTTTGTCTCTACTAGGTGCTTTTGTGTTAAATAATTCCAACTGTGAGGCAGTCGGCATTATTCTCACCTTTAGTCTGTTATCATCAGCTCGAAGTATACCCTCACCACGGTCTAAAATAGTCAATTCATCACTTTCATGTCTTGATAACTCTAGTACTTTTTCAAGCATATCAGCAGATTCTCTCAACAATCTCATTATCAGTATGGTTGAAGAGTTTTTGATTATTTGCACACCTTGCCTGCTATTAAGTACATCATCGACATCTTGTGTCATAACTACCATGTGGACATTTTCCTTTCTTCCAGACCTTGCAATATCTTCTAGTATGCCAGCTGTTGCATCCATTTGTAGTGTAAACCACGCCTCATCTATGACTAAAAATTTTGGGACATACTCTGGTGCACTTCTCATCTCATTCCACACCTTTTGCAGTGCAAGAGATAAAATCATGGCATTAACTCTACTCTTGTTTGCTTTTCGCATAGATAGTATGGTCTTGTCTTTTAGGCTAAACTTACCCCGAAATACATTTGCAAGCCCACCTTCTGTATATTGGACTAAAAATGTAGCAGCCTTTCTGCAATCCTCCACATCATCACTTTGATCATTTCTCAATTTCTCTACTAACTGAACAGTTGACGTTACACCTTTAGAATGTGATTGGCATAATGATTTGAAATTCTCTGGCATATTCTCCATTGCATCAGTGAGAAAGCCGGTTGCCGCATCAGCAGTCTGCATGAGTTTAAACGGGTCAAGACCCAACTCATCCCTACTATTCAAATCTACCACATTCATTCCTAGATGTTCTGCAAGTTTTGCGTATTCACCGTGTGGATCCAATATATACACCATAACACGGCTATCACTATAATTTTTTCTCATCACTTCCATAAAGTTACTCACATACGTCTTTGATGTCATGGATTTGCCTGAACCAGATTTACCCATTATAGTCATGTTATAGTTTGTTCTCATTTGATAATCAAATACTACCGGTGTTCCATTAAGCTCATTTCTTCCAAGATACACACCATTATCTTCCATCAAATCAACAGAGTGAAATGGATATATCTTTGCACATGATTGCTCTGGCATGAGCATTCTTGCACCCCAACCTTTCATAATATCGGCCTGCTTTCCTGATACTGCCATCACGCTTATCTGCTCTCTACGTGCATCCCTTTCAAAATTCGTACAGTTCCTTTCTAGCTCTTTTTGACTACTAGCAGTAACTATTGCTGTAATGGAATACTCCCATAATGTGGTATCTTTTTTTTGCAACAAATCACACACTGCTCTAGCTTCGGCTGCTTCCTCATGGTTCCTTCTACCGGGCTTTGACTCTAGTGAATTTGCATATGCTGCAAGCATTCTCCTTGCAACATCAGGCCCTGTAGGAAAAACCTCAACATTGACAATGCTACACATGCCAGATAGTAAAGAAAGCCACGCAGGCCGAATATTTTTTGGAAAGCTAAATACGGTATATATGCGCCACCATGCACCTGACTCCATAATTAATGATTTCAGATTTTCCCTCTTTATGGGAAATTCTAGTATTTCTTCAGTGCGCATGTGTCGAAAATTATTACCAAGTAGTATGGGTCCCAACTCTACACCAAAAGATGTGAGATATACTGACTTTTCAAAAAAATCATGCTTTTTTCCAGCAATTATAGTTTCTGTTTTTTTCGTAATTATTGACATTTTGAGTTTGTGCTCTGTTGATTTTATTATTCTAACAAAGTTTAGTAATGCTATTGTCTTTTCATCAGGAGATAGTATGGAGTAGTTTGTCGGTAATAACCTGTACGTGTTTGCATTATTTTTTGTTCCTGATGCGTGCTCTGAGTGTGAAGAGTCTGATATTTCTGAGTGTGGTGAGTCTGAGTGTGGTGAGTCTGAGTGTGGTGAGTCTGAGTGTGAAGAGTGTGGTATCTCTGAGTATGTCTCTGGGTGTGCGGTTTTGGATTTTTTCCGCAGAAATTTAAACACAATATCACTGGCAGACTCTCTTTTTAAGATGAAATTCCCATGGAAATAGTTGAGTTATCACAAATATCACCTGACATCAATTAGTGTAGATTCAGCAGGCCTTGACATCCTTGAGAGTTATGAGATAAATGGTGCACGCATCTACATAACTAGAGATGGTAAATATCTTGTAAATGAACCATATTTGCCAGAAGATGGTGGAGAATTATACAACAGCATACTAAGCAGGATGGATTTGACGTATGCAATTAGAGAAGATAGTATGGACCCAGGCATGCTAGAAGATAAATTTGAGACAGAGTTTTGGGCAACAGCATCTAGACTAAAACGACAAGATGAAGCACGTAGGGATTTTGCAAATTTGTCATACTATTCACAGCGCAATATGCTTGGCTTTGATATACTAGATGTACTGCAAAGAGACCCACATATTGAGGATGTTTTGTGCTCTGCTCCTGCAAGGCCGGTTCGTATAATACACAATCAATACAGTGGAAGATTTCACACACTAGAAACCAATATAATGTTTGAGGATGAGCGACAAATGCGCGGATTCATACAAAAAACATTTAGCAAGACAGGATCAGAACCTACAGAATCGATTCCAATTAGTGTGACATACATGAAAGACGGTTCTCGAATAAGCTGCACGTTTGGCTCACAAGTTACAAAGCCCGGCCCCATAATTGCAATTAGAAAGTTTCCAGAGTCACCAATTACAATAACTGGAATGATACAATCAAAGACAATAAGTCTAGAGGCTGCAGCATACATGTGGACACTTTTTGATGCACAAGCAGTTGGGCTTGTAATAGGAGCTACGGGTTCTGGCAAGACGACACTAATGTCTGCCATGATGACCATGCTGAATCCATCATGGAGGATACTTACAATAGAGGACACATTAGAATTACGAGTGCCACATGCAGACTGGGTTAGATATAACACTCGAAAAAGTTATGGAATGCTTTCAGACAAGTTTAATGTTACAATACGTCATTTAATAGATTCGAGTCTTACACAGAGGCCAGATTTTGAGATTGTAGGTGAGATTCGTGTGGATGATATGGATTCATTATTCCAGGCAGTCGGGACCGGTCATGGTGGATTGACTAGTTTTCACGCGTATAGTCCGTATGGTGCAATAACAAGACTGCGCGGAAATGGCATAGGTGATGGAGAGATATCATTGTTATGGTTTGTAGTGCATGCAAGAAAGATAAACATCCGACAAGATGGAATAATAACTGCCGTAAGGCGGGTTAATGACATATCAGAAGTTGTACCAAACAAAGATGGCAGTATCAGGATAGATAAAATATTCGAGTATTTTAGAGATGGCGATATAATTAAAAGAATCAAGCCACTAAATGAATCTCAAAGATATGTAGAAGCAACTGATATTCTTGGAATCATGAATCATACACATGATATGAATATTAGAATGGAACTACTAAATAGATGCGTCACATCAAAGGCAAACAAACCAGAGGAAATATTTAAGATACTAGGGACATACTACCAGTGAGATTTTATCATATCTAGTGTACGTATTGCAGGTTCAGAGGTGATTCGTACAGTTATACCATGCCTGCCACAAGATGTGCTCCACACCAGTGTGATTCGCTCTTTACCATATGTGGTTGCAGATAACAATGTGTGTATTTGTATTAGTGTAACCCCATCAATCTCTATGTGTATTGTATGATCTTCTTTTAGATACATCATGCCGTCTTGTCCCTTCCATGATATAGAAATTGACTCCATATACATAATCTAAAATATCAATTAAAAGCCGTACATGAAATATTAATTTAATAGTATCTTGGGGTATAGTAATGGCAACTTGAAGAATAGTAACTATTTTTACACACTGTTTGGTTTTTAGTTATTTTTATTTTTTCATTCTCATTTATTGCGGTGTTGTTGTGGGATGATGTATGGTGTGATGATGTATGGTGTGATGATGTATGGATATAATGTGAAAAAATAAAATGTTGCAAGTATAATGATGCTTTTATCAATTTTTAAAGATCGGAAGAGCGTCGTGTAGGGAAAG
>JAPOPJ010000128.1 GCA_026712925.1 Nitrososphaerota archaeon | reverse complement strand
TTCTCTTGTTTTGCAAGAATTTGACTCTTGTAGTAAATGGCCGTCTGATTTTTTGGATCCAGTTTCAGGGCATGGTCATAGCACTGCAAGGCGTCCCCATATCTTTTGAGTGAATAAAAGATCTTTCCCTTGTAGCTTATAGCGTAGACATAATCTGGACTGATTTTGAGGGCTTTATCACAATACTTTAGCGCTTCATCGTATTTTTTCTCGTGTTCTAGAATCCACACCATACTGCATAGTGCCTTTACATTTGTCGGCTCAATCCTGAGTGCTTCCTGACAGAAAAATATAGCGGCACCATATTGTTTTAGTGAGAACAAAGACACACCCTTGCTGTATAGCGCCCTAACGTTTTTGGGATCATACTCCAATATGCTCTCAAAGCATTTGATTGCCTTTTTGAACATGCCAGTTCTGTCAAGTACAAATCCCTTGTTCAACCACGCTTTTGTAAATTTCGGATCAATTCTAAGCGCTTCATCAAAAAATGAAAATACATCTTTTGTAGAAAAGCCTGCCAAGTCAAGTGTCCATCCCTTTGCAACCAAAGCATCCAAATTCTTGGGATCATGTTTGAGTGCTTTAGTGTACAACTTTATGGCCTCTTCATGTTTTCCCTTGACAGCAAGAAGTCTTCCCTCTTCGTAGCATGTTCTTGACTGTCTTGAATCCTCCGCTATGGCCTCATTGAGATAAGACACAGACTCTGACTGTCTTCCCATCCTGCCAAGAACCGCACTTTTGCTGTATAATGCATCAGAGTTTCTCTGGTCACTCTCTAGCACTTCATCTAGTAGTATGATTGCCTCTTTGTGCCTTCCCATTTTACTATTACATACTGCCAAATACGTTTTAGAGTCAAGATAGTTGGAATCTATGTCAAGTACCCGACTAAAGAAGGAACGTGCCTTGTCGTACATTCCTAGTTTTTCCATACATAAACCGGCATTATGCAGACCGTCAATATTTTTTGGATCAATTATGAGAATTTGCTCAAAACATACAAGTGCCTCAGAGAATCGACTTAGGCCGTATAATGACTTGCCCTTGTGCAGGTTTGCAACCATATTTTGTGGTTCTAATTTTAAAGCATTATCAAAATGCTTTATCGCCTTTTGGAACTCGCTGTATCTTTCCCAGTATAGTCCCTTGTTGATTACACTCCATGCGTTCTTTGTCTTTGAGAACACATCATAATAAGGCAGGCTTTACTTATAATTAGATCGTCTGCAACAAATTCTTGCACAGCTCTGAAAACTTTACCATTACAGCAACATAACACATAGTCATAGCACACAGTCATAGCACACAATCATAGCACACAATCATAACTGCCAAAACTCATAAGACAAAACTAGCACCAATACTCAAAATATCTCCATCAGTATAGTACGTATCATTTCACTAGACAGATTTGAATAATTCAAAGTTGTCCTATTACAAGAGTCATTCCCAAATATACAGCATTATTCACACATGACACATCCTGCCACACTACTCAACTAAAGGCTGTACATTCGTACCGTACCATATCACTGACATATACTATATCTCTGATACGTACTTTACATAGAATCTTTATTTATCGAGATCTGATAGTAGCTCTGAATTATCATGGGAATGGAATTTTACGGAGATGATTACAGAGGTGCAGATGTTGCACCATTTGTCGGAATTAACACATTTTTACACCTACCATGGATAAAATCTCACAAAGAACTAAAGGAGGTCAAACCAGATGTTGCCATAATTGGGGAGCCATTTGATTTTGGAACTACAATTCGTCCCGGTGCAAGATATGGCCCACGTGCAATAAGAGCTGCATCTACAATTCCATCGCCCCCGTATGAAAGATTCAACATAGAGACAGGTGCAGACCCATTTGGGACATTTAGAACAGTAGACTATGGAGATGTACAAGTATCTCCCGGTGATGTGATTGAATCTCACAAAAGGATGACAATAAAAGTAAAAGAAGTGCTTGAGCAAGATGGAATCCCAGTAATGCTTGGAGGGGACCATTCCATCACATATGCAAACGTGCGCGCCTTTGCCAAAAAATTCAAAAATATTGGTATGATACACTTTGACACACACGCAGACTGCGCCCCGCAGGGTCTGACTGGCTACAAGTATGACCACGGCGCACACATTAGACGCATAATGGAGATGGGTTGTCTAAAGGGGAAAAACTATTCCCTTGTTGGCCCAAGAGGGTACTGGCCCGGACCAGACCTATACAAGTGGATGGCAGACCAAGACTTTCAGTGGTTTACCATGCTAGATGTAGAAGAGTTAGGAATTGACTATATCGCAAAAGAGATTGCAGACAGGGCAAATGATGGCACTGATGCTGTATATCTCAGCTGGGACATTGACTCATTTGATCCCGCATATGCCCCTGGCACTGGAGAGCCAGAACCAAACGGCCTTACATCTAGAGAAGGAATCAGGATGATCCGCTTACTTTCAAAGTCATTTGATCCCGACAGATTTGCAATGGATTTAGTAGAGGTCTCACCAGCATATGATGTGAGTGACAACAGTTCATACAACGGTGGCATAACATCAGGCCTTGGACAAAGACTTGTAGTAGAATTGCTTGCCGGTCTATCACTTACAAAACGAGGTCTGGATGGCGGAAGTCCAGTTAGGCCGCATGACTATAGAGGAACTGGAAACACGTATAATTTTGGTAATCCTAGAGCAGAGATTCCAAAGAGAGACTGATGAAGATTACAGTTACGATTCACGGCGAATCAGACATACCACCATACACCAAAATATTTGAGTTCCAAGGTGTAAAGGATGTAGCACTTGTAGCATCATGTGAGAGAATAAAAAAGATGTTAGAATGTGGACAGCGAATTAACATCAATGAAACCCTACTATTACTTTCTGCATTTGTTGCATCATCAATAGAGGGAAAAAACACAAACACAATAATACAGGGAGCATCAGCAATGCTGTCTGAAAACCAAGTTATGGTCGGAGTGCCAGAGATGCTTCAAAGACTTGATTTTAAAATAGTTTTAAAAGAATCATTCGAAATATCAATTGATAAACCCATAAGGATATGGAGTCAGGCGCCAGGCTCTACTGTGTGATGTTTTATGCTGCTAGAAGAAATACTCGTACAAACAGGGGATAATGCAATGCTATTGCTATCTGCTGGAGTTCTAGTCGGCTTGTTGCATGCCTTTGAGCCAGACCACATGACTGCCATGATGGCGCAAGTACAAAGCAACAAGATGAAAAATCAATCATCATCTCGCGCAGGATTAGGACGTACGACACTGAAAAATTCCCTGCTGGGAGCAGTATGGGGGTTTGGACACACCTCGATGATACTTTTGGTCAGCTTTGCAGTCCTTATACTTGCATTGAGTATCCCCTCAGCAGTATTTGATGGATTTGAGTTTGTAGTAGGTATAGTACTAGTATTCTTAGGAATATCCATGTACAAAAAAATACACCCCCATAACACGCATACGCACCCTCACAAGCACGAGGGAGGTATAGTGCACACCCACCCACACAAACATGAAAGTAACCACACGCACACACACAAATCATACCTTATTGGATGCCTTCACGGCCTAGCCGGGAGTGGAGGCCTGATTGCACTAAGCATAGTTACAGTAGGTGACATATCAGGAGTACTTTCATTTGTACTAGTATTTGGACTAGGCTCAATAATCGGCATGATAGTAGTAAGTGGTACGTTATCTATTCCATTTCACATATCCCACAGATTTTCCAGATTAAGAAAATATCTACAGATACTTGCAGGAACTATCACAATAATTATAGGATTGGAGATAGTCTACGGACTAGTTACATCTGGAAAGCTTTTAGCATTTATCTGAGATATTGCCAAAAAACTAGAGTCACGGCAAATCACTATTGATACCTAGTGATACGATAGAGATACACTATTGATACCATATCTTGCCATATTTTTACGATACCATCTAACATCATCCCTGAATCTACATATTTGAGTTTCAGTCAAGCAAAAAAATTTTTACTTTGTAATTTTTTGTTTTGAGTCTGAAAATAATTCTTTTTCACAATACTTGCACATACACAACGCATGACCTCTATCAGTACGCCAGCCATGATCACAGGAATTACAAATGCGATCCGCATCAAAGCTACTTACGCAACATCCACCTAGTACTACATTCTTTTGCTTCTCCAACTTTTCAAGGGCATCACCAGTGACGTACCCATAAAGTATCTTTGTCACATTGACGCTATTACATTTAGGACATTTGGTTTTTGGCATATGGTATTATATCTCAGATTTGCTTATAACCTTTAAAACCATACCGCAACTCTGCGCAGCTAAATTGACTCCACATATACATTCAGATATTATTCCTGAAAATCAAGATGTCTAGGTATTATTTTGTCATTTCTGGTTTTGATGGATTTGTACCCAATAGCATAGAGCGCGACTTTAAAGTCCTCCTGATTAGAACAAATCCCAGTGCGGTAGTAACTGCACCAAACAGAATGCTCATAATGTT
>JAPOPJ010000202.1 GCA_026712925.1 Nitrososphaerota archaeon | reverse complement strand
TTTCAGTTTCCCATGAACCATACTCAACTTCTTCTTTTACTGTATGGGGATAAAAGTCGTCAAACAACTTGAAGATGAACTTTTGGAATACGGTATTCATGTCAACAAAAAAAGAATTGATGTATCGGAGTCTTTGGTTGTTAAAATCTGTAATCTGAGTGTTGTGTACAATCAACTTGCACAATTCATGTATTTTTTTGTAGTGTGTATTCATTTGATTGTATGAAATTTTATCAAAATCATCATCCCTTATTTCACGAAAAATCACTAGATTAGAAATGATTTGTAGTAATTGTCTAATCTCATTTTTTCGTTCTTCATTTTTTGTGACGTAGTAGCTTTGTTTTAAACAAAACAAAATAATCTGGTTTTCTAGATTATTGTGCTCAAATTCGTCATATTCACAAGCAAACTGCAACTTTGTGTTTGCCTGGTTAAGAATTTGTCTTGACAGGCTTAGCTTTCCACGTAATACGGGTAGATTATCTTCTCGCAAATCATATGATTTGACCAATCCTTGTCTGAACAAATGATGGCATTTTTTTACAAACGAAGAGATTATGATCTCAGATACACAATTTTGTTCTCCTACAAACATGGTTTCACTTTCTTCAAAGATTTTGAGATCTAAATTATACACATAATTCATCAACTCCATCAGTTTTTTTATTCCTGAAAACTTTGGTGTTATTTCTACAGCAAATTTGGAAAATTGCGCAAAACCAATACGGCTGTTTGCCTTGAATTGTAATGTGTTATTAACAGGGTCTATACTAATACTCAAAACATCCTTTAGTATATTTTGTAGTTTCTGGTCTTGTTCATCTAGACTAATATCTTTTAGATTTTTAATTTTTTTTATAGTTTCTGGATCGGTAGTCTTTTCCTTGGGTGGAAAAGAGTCGTGTTCTTCTAATGTAATCTGAATCATGATCCATTTTATACCTACGTGGGTTTTTCAAGGAGCTTTTTTATGTCATTCATCTTCCATTCGTACTGCGTGATTGCAGATTTAGAATTTGTAAAATCTTTTTTTAGAATATCTTCGAGTTTTTTGTAGTCGTCAAAAAAGTAGTCTTGTAGAAGTGGAACAATTTCATGTGTAAAAACAAACTCGAGATCATCTTGCGTCTCTACATCCATAAAGTATGAATGTCCAATTTGTTTTTCTCTTTCCCCGGCATTGATGATCTTTTGATTTATTTCAGTTAACAAGTCTTGCAATGAAACTTTGTCTATTTCTTTGTCTTTTAACAATTCTGGCTTTGGCATCAATTCAATAAACGCAAATCTTCGTCTTAGTGCAACATCGATTTGGACAAGGCTACGATCAGCTGTGTTCATTGTTCCAATAATGAAAAGATTTTTTGGAACTGTGAATCTACTTTTAGAATAAGCAAGTTGTAACGAATGGCTTTCACGTTTATCCTTCTCAACCAAAGTAATCAGTTCACCAAAAATTTTGGATATGTTTCCCCTATTAATCTCATCAATTATCAAGACATAGTCATGCTCTTTGTCTTTTTCGGCTTTTTCTACAAATTGCTTGAATATGCCGTCTTCAAGAATATATGAAATTTGATTCTTTTTCGTATCCGGCCTAATTCCCTCGATAAAATCTTCATAAGAATATGATTGATGAAACGTCACACTACAGATAAACTGTTTTTCGTTTTTGTTTAAAGATAAACTATCATTTAAAATTTCGGGATTGTTTTTATCGG
>JAPOPJ010000110.1 GCA_026712925.1 Nitrososphaerota archaeon | reverse complement strand
TGGGTTTACTGTTTCCACATACTGCCTGTATCTTTCCTCACTAGCATGGACCTGGTTTATTGTAACATCGGAGCTGTTTATCACGTCATTTATCATCTTGTTTGATTCCTTGCTGGGCATCCAGCTATCTAATGAATTATTCTTTTTGTTTTCCAAATCATCCATAAATGATCCTATTGTAGAATCACCCGTTTTGATATGATGATCCATATACGTTAGTGGTACACCTATGGCAAAAGAATCAAGCCACAAGGATAGTTTTGCAAGCTCCGTGGCCATGGGATTTAGATCCACTCCAAAGATACATCTCTTCATTATTCTCCGCTTTAGTAAAACGTCTAGTGTAAGAAGGCTTTGGTCCAACACGATGCCGAGTTTTTTTTGTTCTTCAAGTATGGTGTTTCTATCAGATTCTATATCATGTAATAACGGGTGGTTGGGCTGTTTTCTCAACATCTCGGTTGCCCATGATGTCAGTCTGTTTAATGCCTCAACTAGGAAATGCCCACTTCCCATTGTGGGGTCTAGAACTTGAATGTCAAGTATTCTATCAATACATGTGGTTCTATTCTTAGCACTCTTCATCTTTTCATATATTTTGACATCTGATTCAATCATTTTTGAGCGTTCCTCCAGAATCGGTTCAAGTCCTCGCCTTACCAGAAATGATACAAAGGCATCTGGGGTGTAATAGCTTGCTGTACTCTTTCTTGCAATTCCTTCCTTTGATGCTAGGTAAAGATCGTTCTTTTTGTAAGAATATGTTGACTTTTGCACCGTCTTAACCTCCTTTATCTTGCCATTTTCTTCCAATAACATGATATCCCTTGCTGCCTGCCTAACTACGTACTCCATTATACTCTCAAGTATGTTGCCAAGATGTCTTACACTTAGATTTGAATAGTCTATGGATTGTCCGTTATGTTCCAGCAAGCCTCTCAGAGCCGGTACAATAAACTTGTTCTTCACCGAATTATCATCTATGGGAGGAATATTGGCAAACAAGTTTCCATTGTATTGTGGAAGGTTGTGTTTTGGACTGCCGTTTCGTACACATTTGAAGAGTTTCAGTAGATCTTTCCAACAACCATCGTTTTTTGGATCTTGCTCATACGAATCGATCATACTCCGTATGTTCTGAAGTGATATTGGCCTATACTTCTCATCAGATATTGGAAGGAGATTTCTTGATTCTGCATATGCCAAAAACCATATGCGATACATTATTTTCAATGCAGTCTCCTTGGCACGATCAAGCTCATCCTGATTATATTTTGTCTTCATGTTGTGATCCAACACACCTTTCACAATGCTCAAAAACAAGCCATCAGGACTCATTATTCGCCCACTCAGATTTTCTTCAAGCTCGATTGCGCGATTCTTGCTCTCACTAAAGAATACATCAATATCTATCTTGTCTGATTTTTCCTCAAATGTCCAAAATCCAAATATTGCAATAAGATATTTTGTAATAGTAGTATTATTTGGATCAAGAACGATCTCAAAATAGTTGGTACTTGATGCCGATATCTTGTTGGTGTAGAGTCTCCACTTTGTCCCGTTTGTAAGTATAGACCAATGATGATCTCCCAGTTTTGACACGGCAGTATAACTTGGAGCCACGTTATCATCTGTTCTTATGCTAAATTCGTTCTGTTTTGTCACTGTTACAGATACTTTACCATTAAGGTAGATTCCATCTTTTGTATTCCATCCAAGTGCTTTTATGACTTCATATGAGTTGCCTATTTTTTTGTGAATGTCTTTTATTTTTGACAAGTCTGCCCGGGAATCATCGAATAACCGTCTGCGTAAATAGTGTGTTGATAATAGACCTCGGTTGTCAAAGTCTTTGGTTGTGTTAGGTATGGCTTTCATTGCGGATTTTAGTGCTTTCCTCATGGTAAAGTTGGAATTTGCTTCTGGAAGGTTGACACTTTTGAACACTGCTACTATCCTCTGATAGTCTGATTCGCCGTCGAGTTGGAAATCTTGAATCGAGTTTTGGTACTTTAGGATCAGCGTGTACCTTTCCTCAAAGATAACTATACAAGATCCATGAATTTTTATGGCTTTTTTTACCTCTCCCATATTCTTCGGGCCTCGTTTTATCAAGATTATGGGAACGTCTTTCAGGTTTGGGTTCAAGACATATGACTCCCATTGTTCATTTATTGGGATCTCCTTCTTAAGGTCTTGATTAACACCCATGGATTCAAATAACATTTCTTGCAATCTCATTTTTTAATACCCCAAAACTTCAAGCCGGTTTCCATATTGGTTTGAATTTTACGTACCAGTAATAAGAATTTTTGATGCTAGGTTTTGCTCTGAACTCATAAAATAAGAATGATTTTTGCACAATTTTCCATACCGGATTCTGAGATTGTAGAATTTAGATCACAATTTTGTTGAGAAATTTAATCTATACTGATCCAAATAGGATGCTTGTGATTCGTACTGAGAAAGAGACTGCTAGGCAGGCTTATGACATTTGCTGAAAATGTTGCTAAATCAAACGATAAACCATTTTGTTAGTTTGTATCGTGAAAGATGACCTCCGCTACCATGAGTGGTTGGTCTTTTAGGCATCTACAATCCCTAGGACTGAATATGGGCGGACTTTTTTAAGGCCATCATATATAGTAAAGTCATGCTTGCCTTGGGCCAAGATGAGATGGCAAAGTATCCGTTTCTAGCGGATGCTGGTGAATACCTCAAAGATATGGGGTTTCA
>JAPOPJ010000111.1 GCA_026712925.1 Nitrososphaerota archaeon | reverse complement strand
ATAATTTTGGGAATTTCGTACATTTGCAAGTAATTCTGTCATAGTCAACACCAAACTATACGAAAATCATACCTGTTATACTAACTTGGTGCGTATATCGCATTTATGCAACAGACTTGGTACGTTTTGAAATTTACTCCGTACTGAAATCATACCACAGAAATCCACTATGGTCTAGTTAGAGTGCCTAGTTAGATATGTCTAAGATATGATATGATTACACATGGTGTGGTTTACAGCACATATAGCATATTTGCACCTTTTAAAAACATCCAACCTGTAATCATTCTGCACCAAATATCTCAAAATATACCCAACAATTACCACTCATGTCGCCTCATCAATACACGACTAATTTTCACAGCAGAGTATGGTATTTCTGAAAAATTCATAAAATGATGTGATTTATGTGAATTTTACAATTATGTTGTATAATTTTGTAATATTTAAGCATCATATACCCTAGATGTCACTAAATTTTTAGGCGTGAAAAATAAAGTATTACTTAACTTGATATTAGGATTTCTTATGTATGCTGATGTAAGAGTTTATGATCTTGGCAAGAACAAAACTGCAATGCAGGGAATGCAAAAAAGAGTACGAGTCATCATTTAGATATGTCTGTGATGAGTGTTTTGGACCACTTGATGTAAAGTATGACTTTCCGCAAATTTCTGCCCAAACATTTGCAGGCAGGGAAAAGACATACTGGCGATACTTTGAAATGCTCCCCATAGAGGATAAAACAAACATCATTAGTATTGGTGCTGGCATGACACCACTTGTAAGAGCAGAGAATCTAGGTAAAGAATTAGGACTAGACAAACTTTACATAAAAAATGACTCTGTAAATCCTACATTCTCATTTAAAGACCGCCCGGCAGGAGTTGCTGTATCAAAGGCAAGAGAGCTTGGACTCTCAGCAGTTGGATGCGCATCTACTGGGAATTTAGCATCAGCTACAGCAGCACACGCTGCAAGGGGAGGATTTCCATGTCACGTCTTTGCACCAGGTGATTTAGAGATGGCAAAGATAACACAAGCACTATCCTATGGGGCAAACTATATCGCTATAAATGGCACATACGATGATGCAAACAGAATTGCAGCCCAAGTAGGTGATAGTAGGGGAATTGGAATTGTAAATATCAATCTTCGTTCACACTATGTAGAGGGCTCAAAGACACTAGCGTATGAAGTAGCAGAACAGCTTGACTGGCAAATACCAGACCATCTAGTAGTTCCGGTGGGAAGTGGTGCAATGCTCAATGCAATATGTAAGGGCTTTGAGGAACTAGAGCAAATAGGATTAACATCTGATGTATCTGGAATGCACATGAATGCAGCTCAGCCTAGAGGTTGCGCACCAGTAGTTGATGCATTTCAAAATAATAGCAAAGTCATACCTGTAGAGCATCCTGATACTGTAGCAAAGAGTCTTGCAATCGGGGATCCTGGTGATGGAAGATATGTCCTCAAAAGACTTGCACAGTATAACGGGTATGCAGATATGGCAAATGATTCAGAGATACTTGATGCCATACTATTACTTGCCCGCACAGAAGGAATATTCACAGAGCCTGCCGGTGGTGTATCTGTATCAGTGCTAAAAAAGCTAGTAGAGCAAGGAAAAATTGCCAGAGATGATACGGTGGTATGCTACATCACAGGTAATGGACTCAAGGCAACTGAATCCATAATGAGTGTTCTTCCAAAGCCTGAAATAATGCAGGCTGACATTGGGAAAATTTCAGCGGTGGTGAAATGATGGCTGACATTTCATTTACCATACCATCAGTACTCAATCAAGGAGGCGGAGAAAAAAAGATCTCAATAACGTGTGATTCCCTTGCAGATGCGTTTGCAAAAGTTTCAGAAAAAATGGGTGATGATTTTAAACGACGTGTATTAGAAACTGACGGCACGCCGCGTGCTTTGATTAATATTTACATTAATGGCAAAAACGCCAAATTTACTGACGGCATGGAGACTATACTAAATAATGGTGATGAAATTTACATACTTCCTGCTGTGGCAGGCGGCTCAGAGAAGCTATCTAGT
>JAPOPJ010000213.1 GCA_026712925.1 Nitrososphaerota archaeon | reverse complement strand
AGGAACAACTGACTGACTACTTAGAAAATCGCAAATTGACATTTAAAACCGTCGGTATTTGCAATTATTCTATGTCAATCACTGGCTTAACCTATGTCTCCAAAGATCTAATTACTATGATCGAACAAGCCTATGGAATGGAATTTGATCATATTAATGGTTCAAAATCCAAATTCGATATTGTGTTTAATCACGATATTTAATTTTTTTTTTATTCAAATCTTTACAAACCTTATATCTAGCTACTTTTCCACAGTATGAGCAACTGCGTAAATATCCTTTATCGGGTATTTCCATATCTCCGCAATATTGATATTTGATATTACACTCTTCACATTTAATTATGTAATCAAATATTTTCACATCAACGACCTTACAGTATCTCTAATTTCACTCTTCAGTTCATCGCATTTTTCCAAAAATTCGCCTAACACATAATCACTATCGCCATCTATTATACTAGATTTATAATCCATGCCAAGCAGAAATATGTCAGTACATATATCGTACATTTGATCTCCTAAATCCTTTTCCATAAGCAAACTATACACCATGCACATATAAGTGTATCTCAATATTTGATATAATCTATAATATTGCAAACTTTACCCAAGATACCCTACCCTTTTGACTCAAATTAGGTGTTTCGTAGCAACTATCCATATATGCAGATAGGTTTATATGTGGTTTAATACATCTATAAAATGGCGTTTAATTATTTGGCAAATTTGGGCTAAAAAAATGGGTTTACTTCCCATTGTGGGCTTTGGCCCATTGGGCTATCTTTACAGGCTTTTCCTCTATGTCATCATATAGGAGATCTGTTACCCATTGAGTATTTACGCTATCATATCGCACCCCGATAAATAATGCTGTAATATACCCATCTTTTCTTATGAGAGTGCCAGAACCTACAACGCGCCCGCTAGTGGCTCGATAATCCTGTAATTGCCCTAAATATTTCTTATTCAGGGTAATTTCTCGAATTGTCGAACCTAAATGCTTTTTGCTTAAATCTGCCATGTCATACCTAAATCAAATCTAAATATAAACGTATCTATAATTAATTAATTATTAAAATACAATATCCTGATCATATATACTTATTCTAGTAGTTTTGTAATGTGCATCGGCTTCTTCACATTCATGGCAAGTAAAGTATGGTTGGTGTATAGATCCAATTGGCCCATACTCAATAGTACTTGAAGATTTAGAAGTTTTGTCGCCACATTTTACACACACAAATTCTATTTTCACAGGGTAATCGCCAATACCATATCGCTTTAGTATTTCATTAGCCTCTTCAACGGTAATGGTATCTTTAATCTTTAACAAACTGGTTAATTTCTGTTTAAGATGTTTTCTTATTGCCACTCGCTGCCTTGCAAATTCTGGCTTCATATATTTTATGTACATTTCGCAATTTATTTCGTTAGATTTTTCAATTAATCGATTTATGGAATCTTCAGCTAAACTTGAATTGCGTAGCATAGCCTGTGCATCATTTAATATTTCCTCAACTTTATCCTCTATTGGCATAATATTCAATATTTGCACGGTATTATAAATCTAATCACCAACACTAGACGGCTACTAAACCGCCTACGTGTTGGGTTTATCTACGGTACTGAGATGGGTATCCGAGCAATTTTGACTTTATAAATATGCTATATAAACTAACCACATAATTCCAGCGAGTGGCTAATTCACACCACTCACTGGAACGATCTAATATAATGTATTATAAACGTATTTTATAAATGCTGCGAGTCATGCATGGGAATTTGCAACCCAGTTAGTCACTCGCAGCGTGAAATTTGACTAACAGATTTGATTTAATTTAGAGTTTATTATATGTTTAGTCCCTTGGGGTGGAGTCGAACCACATCTCTGATCGTAAAGATCAGCACATACCACCATGCTACCCGCGGGGCATTAGCTACATCAGGAATCGAACCTGAGACTTGGGCTTATGAGGCCGACATGTTACCACTACACCATGTTGCTAATTTGGATTAGTAATATTATTTAATAAACCCTATGAGGGGGACCGAAAACCCTCATAGGTGCACTCCCTAGATTGAATGTGCAATATATCTTAGTATCTGGAATTTATAAATGTAATTAATAGATTATAAATCTAGAAAATCTTAGTTTTTATTGATTAAAGTTCATGGACATCACTAGTAAGCGTCCATGAACTTATGTACACAATTTAGAATATTCCTACTAATTAATAAATTTTCCTGTGAACATTGGAAACGAAATTCATCCGCATTAGTCTATCCACAGGGTATGCTGACTAATAATATATATCAATGGCTCGGTTTATTAAGTGTTGGCTCGTATGTGAATACTTTACTTCCATTGTCCCAATCGTCACTATATTGAAAATCAAATGCTATATCGCCATTATCACGTAAATCGGATCCCATATCTCGCCATCCAATATCCCGCAACTCTTTGAGTATTTGCACATCTATTGACTTAAGATTTATCACTTTTAAATAAGGATTATCTGGATTATATTCAACTATCACATCAATATTGTGATCTTTGAAAACTTTAATAAGTTTATCAGCAATGTCCATGTTTTGACGCCTCCGCATATTCAATAAGATAGTTTTCAAAATTCGCTAATTCCTCTCTAGTCTTATTCACGCCCTCAGCATACTTGTTTAACGTAGCTTCCATATCTATCTCAGTATGACCCTTATTATATAATATTATCCCTTTCAATATGTGTGCGCTAGTTTCCATAATTAGAGATCTAGTTTTATCAATTCTTTCCATCAGCTCAACTTGAAACGTTAAATCCAATTCTGTCTGTAACGATATTCTCATTAATTCATTGAATTTATCTATCATATCCAATAGACTCTCACGCATACTTCGATATTCACGATAATATTTGACTTCAGTCATTTTTTACTCCAAATCATAGTTTGCATATCATCTAGCATTTGATTAAAACCCCTACAAATTGCTATGTATTTATCAAAAACTGCTTTTCTATCAACAGTATTGTCATGGAGTGATTTTATTACAAGAGCATACGCTTTGTGTATCTGCTCCATAAATTTAAGTAAATTTGTAGTCATGTCATCATATTGTGCTTCTGATTTAGTGCGTATTGCAAACCCAATTTGTAAATCTGCATATCTTTTACACAAACTCACATATTCGTTTTTGGAGTCTTGAACTTCTTTCACACAATAACTAACTATACGTTATGTTATAAACCTATTGGCAATCTTCACAGCACTTGCAGTCTTCATCTCGACACTCCCAACACTCCTCGTGAGTGCAAATATCGCACTCACACTCATCATAATCGCCATCATTTATCTTTGCACTCATCGCAGCAATCATCATCGCAGTCTTTACAGTCTTTGCCACATTCGTCACAATCGCAATCTTTACCGTCTAGGCTAAATCCAACTCCACCACGGCTCCTAGCATCATCAATATCCTCACCGGGCTTTACCTTAAATTTTCTATGAGTCTTTTTATCGGTAATCCAGTAATATCCGTCTTTATCTGGTTTACCGTGAGCGGCTCGTGGTTTGTATGCACCACCTTTAATAATTATGATTTTTTTTTTAGGTTCGTCATATACACTTTGACCTAGTAATATTTTATTGGAAAATTTACTAGAACCGTTTAGAGATTCTTTAATTACAACTTCTTTCCTAACTGGCTTGTGGTATCTCTCCATATATTTCTCTTCATCTTCTCTAGTTTTGCCACGTTTAGAATTAAGTAATCGTATCGTTAAATCCTCTGGTCGAATATCTACAACGTGACCTTTAGGTAATCCAGTAATTCTTTTGTGGTGACCAACTTTATTAATCAGCTTTTTTTTTGTACGGATTTTTTTCTATATTGATGTCCTGCAAATGCATCTGTACCTTTAGGTAATGCTGGATTTCCAATGGATGGCTGACCTGTATCCATTGCTCGTCTATCTCTAAGTT
>JAPOPJ010000116.1 GCA_026712925.1 Nitrososphaerota archaeon | reverse complement strand
TGGCCATTTTATGTGATATATCCCTCATTGCAAGGATAACATCGTGTCTGATTGCTTCTACCGTGCCTGCCCGGAATCAGGAAAAATCTGTCACCACATAATTATTTTAATAATATATATTAGAATACTAATATATAATAATATATAATCATATACCTAGAAATCACACAAAAATTTTAATTCCGAGCAGAATTATAAAAACTGGAAATCACACTATTGAATCAATAAATCATCATGCAAGTTTATCGTATCTTTAAAGACACATACTTGGTATGATTATATGATTATTAAAAAACCAATTGCCATCTGAATGTATTCGTATATGGTATTTGGATATGGTATCTTATACACCATTTACACAAAGTCTGTTTTTCAGATATTTACAATCCCAAGGACTTATCATTACAGTCTGCGTTATATGATGAGATGTGTCTGAATTTGGTGTGTCTTTTTGTAGTAAGATTCAGATATGTAATACAACGATATCATATTTGTACAGATTGTGTTATTCTGTATTGTTTCTAGTAAGATGTGCAAAAGAAACTCCGCGACACACACATGATTTGTCAACGCATTAAGTATGTTTGGTGTGTCTTATCTAGATATGTCGTGTGGTAGATTAAGAGTTTGCTGTGTTACTGTTTGTGATTTCATATTAATACACAAAGATGATAGTTATAAAAAATTTTGGTGTGGTTTGTTTGGTGTCTGATTTTCAACTGTCCTTGTTCTTATGAAATCATACAAGTCATTATTTTGAGTATCTGTTTATCTTGCAGTGCCGAAATTAAAGCAAAAAAATTAAAGATCTAGAGATTTCACCAATACTCCAAGATCAACTGAACCATTCCCATAAATGGATAGTCGAATATTTTCATCAAGGTAGAAAATTGTGAGATATTCCCCATTCATACCAGAATCAGTATAAACGGGGTTGGAATTTTTTGTCATGAAAATCGGGGTATTGTTTAAATTTCTATTTTTTAAATTATCAATTTTTTCATAATCAAATACAATAACACCTTTTTTGACTAATTCTTGAATAGTGTCATCATTTGTAATGATTTCACGTACCTCGGGGATTGCATAGAATAAAGTGGTTTCACCGTAAAAGATGTCTTCTTTGACAGATATTAGACTATGGCCACTTGCAAGCTCTGTTGGATACTCTGAATTTTGTATTGATTTGGCAGAAATGATATTATCCATTACTTTAGCACTTGGCAGTGCAGGTATTGGAAAATGAGAAAAATCAGTGATTTTTTCTCTTTGTATTACATTCTCACCAGATATTGTACTAACTAGCACACCTAAAACAACTGTTACAACTATTACAGAAAGAATCATCTTTACTTGCATGATGGATCATCTCCTACATTTGCAGAGCTTGCAGAACACTCTTCAATCTCCAACCCTGTCCCACTAATCTGATCTCTGTGATGCGTCCATGTACGCCATGCAGTATCATAGTACTGCAACGAGATAAAGTCACCGTCAAGTGTATTGTTTGCATCCGTTGACTCTCCTCCGATTTGTAGATAACCTTTTCCAAAGTCGTTTGTTTCAGTACTTATTGTAGTTGTTCCAACTTTATATGTCCAATCACCATCCTTGTTACTATCAGATAGTTCTATAGTATTTGATCCTACAGATAGAGTTGACACACACTCACCTTCAACTAAAAGATTACCATTGGAATCAACACTACCATCCCAAGATAACCAATAATACTTTTCTGTATGTTCAGCCAATGTTGGGCACCCGGGAAAATCGCCCTGTATGATTCCAATTTCTACCCATTTCCCTGAGTTGTGTACAATCCACTGGGCATGGACAATAAAGTTGTTTGAACCGTTATCATCAGTTATCTCAACAGTATTCATTGTACTTTTTACACCATATTCTTCTCTGTCACCGGTAATTCCCGGCCAGACATACCATTGAGCATACCATTGAGCATAGCAGTGGCTTGAAAGAGAACAGGCAGATACAATATCAATACCACCAATCATTAACAGGCCTGCACTTATAATAATCAGAAATAAAATATTTCTTGTCTTTGATCCGTGTAATATTTTTGAGGCTTTTAAATTACTGTTCATGTCTTTCTCAAGGTGGTGCAAGATACACTATGTAAGCCAAATGATATAATTGTTGTACTAAACGATGTCAACAATATAATTTTTGTACTTGCAATCATTGTACCTACTTGTATTTGGTGTTATATAACGAGGTCTATCTAGATCTGGAGTGCTTTTTGGTTGCAGGATTCTAATCTATGATGCTATATCATCATATTTGTATGAGGATGTGGCTTGTTATTTCTAGTTGAGGTGCACAATAAACTTGACACTATACACTGCTTAGATTCTTCCTCAAACTCGGCGCTTGGATGTACAAAAATGCCAAGAGTTTATCATATCCCTAACACTAAACACGGCAAGAGTGACCATATACTATACACCAAAACTCATTTTGAAGATGCTAAAGAATCCAAAATACTTTAAATTTGTCATTTGAGGGCTCTTCCACAAATTTGGAGCTTGGATGGTCCAAAGATATCAAAGAGTTTACCGTATCTGCAATATCAAACGATGCAAGGATGGCTAGTTACTGCTACGCACCAAAATCCATTTTGAAGATGCTAAATAATCTAAAAACGCCTTAAATTTGTCATCCGAGACGGACATATCTAGAACAAGTGTTCAAAATAGCAGAAGCTCCGAATTTGGTGAAGAACCCTTACAGAGATAAACGACAGTATATCTTCAAACGATGATATGGTATATGGTGGTTCTTCCACAAACTTGGTGCTTTTGCTGATTTGATGCTCTGTTTTGACATACTCATAACGGGTGATAAATTCGAGGCGTTTTGGGTTTTTTGTAATTTCAAAATGGGCTTTGATATATGGCAGTATATGGTTATTCTTACTGTATTTGCTAATATGGCTGTGATAAACCCCTTGGCATCTTTTGTCCATCCAAGCGCTGAGTTTGGGGGAATAATCCTCACCTACAGAAACTTTTAATCTAGCAACTTATCTAAAAAAATCTGTGCCCTTGTAGTATAGCCCGGTCTAGAATTCGGCCCTGTCACGGCTGAGACGCGTGTTCAAATCCCGCCGAGGGCGCCATCTCTTTATTTTATGTGATTTTTCATGTATGTGGAAATTTGTATCTGCTGGTATGCAAGAGCGCTGGTTTGCACTCTTGGGGACCAGCAGGAGTGGTACATTACTGCATGGGGCTGAAACCTAGCAGGAGTATGAAGCATTTTATTGAATCCAGACCAGAATTTCAGTAGTCAGCAAAGTTGAATTTTTACAGATAGCCACACCTAGCCTGACTCATGCTCAATATATGATTCAAATGTCTTGTATTTCAGTCTAGTAGCGGAATTATTCTCTACTATACATGTCATACCTGTGCGCCACAACTGTGCGTCATAACTGCATATCATAACTGCATATCATAACTGCATATCATAACTGCATATCATAATTGCAGTCACAACCAATAAATTTTTAAAAAAACTAATCCCATACAACGTACCTATGGTGGATATTTCAAACAATTCTGCAGTGCTTAATTACTTTGAGAGTGAGATGAAAGACCTTATCGTCAAAAGACTCTCTCATGTAAAAAACTGGTGGAATGCATGCATCCCACCTAAAATACGTGAGGATGCATCTCAGAGATACCAGAATGACAAAAAAGTCAATGACATCCTCAACAAACCTGATTTTGTCATGGTCGACTATCTCAACTTTGATGGATATGAAAAGATAATCGCCAGACAGGACAACTGGAATACTTACTTTGAAGATGTATTTCTTGACAAGTCCGTATTTCTGTACAAGATGAGGGTTCTGCTGTCACTCCGGAATGACATAAGGCACGGGCGTACACTAGACGAAATAAACAGCATCAGACTCAGGATTCATTGCTATGATATACTCTCACAGGTACATGAGACAATGTATCCGGACAAGTATGATCGCAATGCGATGTTGCAAAAGCTTGGCTTTCAGATACGTTAACCACACATATGCCTTTTTTGCATTCTAGGTATGGCTCTGTTTTGATGAATGGTTTACTGCATGGTTTTTGCAGTATATTTTTTGCAGTATAGTCTAGATGTACATCTGGAAATATAATATAATGATATTATGCCGTTTCAAAAGGCATATCTGAATTAATTATATGGAATGCGCAAAATGTTGCAGTATGATGTTTCAATTTAGGAAATGGCGGCTATAACCTCAAGATATGCTTTATCATTTTTACACAAGCACTTTTGAGTATATCTGCCATTTTGGGTCATATCGTATCTTCCTAGGTCATATCATACCTTCTGAATCATATCATATCTTTTGTATATCTATATCAGTACAGCTGCGATCCGTCCTTTGGTGTGCATTCTGGGTTAAATCCTTGGCACTATTTTGGAACTGTTGTATTTCAAGTATATCTGATTACATTATGCCTACACTATGCCTACACATACCACACTACACATACCACACTACACATGCTACACTACACATGCTACACTACACATACCACACTACACATGCTACACTACACATACCACACCTACCAGTTTTCACTATTGTGCATTGTGACAAGATCATTGATGTGGATTCTAGTTATGCTTTGTCGCCAAGCACGACTAATTGGAATTTGTACTAGTGATGATGATTTTTGTTGTACAGTGAAAACTGTTATAATGATATTTTCTGTGCTTAAAAATAGAATTATTCAACAAACTCATGTCCTCACCATTGTTAATACTTGGAAGTTTATACCGCCACCAGAAATGACTACAATATGAAAATCATTCATATGGAAAACAATCATACGATGGTTACTGTGTAGGCACAGGTATTGATCCAGAAATTGTAGTATGGGGAGAAAACAAAGCACGACATACAGTCCAAATAGGATTATCGTCTTTTATAACCTCATATTCATATCTCTGATGTGACATCATTATGCGATACGAGATATGCATTCTTTAGACATGTCCAGACAAGGTTGTGTGTAATTTTGATATATGTAGATAGTTACACAATTATTTTTACACAACTTTATTGTTTGTGGTAGTTACAAGTGCAGAGTTATGATGTCCAGACAAACTATTTTTATTAGACAAGTTTCAACAAAAACAGTGGGATGTAGTTTATTTTATGATATATTTTATAATATATTATATTCTAGAGGTGTAGATTTTTGATCAAACCAGATGACATTGCTGATGTTTTTGGACATGGTAGAGCGTATGCATGGATGGATTCTGGAAAACCCCTTGAGACTGTTGATAAGTCTCTTAAATTATTTCAGCAGGGCAAATTTGAGGATGCTGTGAAATATCTAAAAAATGTCATTGAATTGGATCCTGCAAATAATACTGCGCATGATCTACTAGGTGCCATTCTCAACATGATGGGTAGGAGTGGTGACGTTATCAGACACTTTGAAAAGTTACTAGTGTTGGATCCTAACAGTTCTACTGCATATGCTGGCCTGGGAAATGCATTTGCTAGTATGCACCATCATGCAAAGGCATGTGAATATTTTGATCTAGCACTGGGACTTGATCCTGACAATATCATTGCACATATAGGAAAAGCTTTTGCAATGGCTAATCTAGATAACCATACTGAGGCTATAAAATCTTTTGAAAATATATTGAAACTGGATCCTAATAATGTCACTGCACATGTAGGTCGCGGCGACATGCTCCTGCTTTTGAACATGCCTGTCAAGGCCATCAAGTGCTTTGATAAGGCAACAATGCTGGATAGTGACGATCCTGAACCGCACGTCTGCAAGGGCAAAGCTTTCATGACGTTAGATCGACCTGTCAAGGCAATCAAATGTTATGATGTTGCATTAAAATTGGATCCTGTCAATATAGAAGCACACGTCTGCAAGGGTATGGCACTCATGATTTTAGCTCGGCCTGTCAAGGCCATCAAGTGCTTTGATATGGTAATAAGACTTGATCCAGAATATAACTTTGCGTATAAGTGTAAAGGTAATGCATTGTATGTACTAAAAAAATTTGATGATGCCATAGAATGTTTTAACACTGCAATAAAACTTGATACCGAATATGGAGAGGCATACACCTCCAAAGGTAATGCATTGTGTATGCTGGAAAAATATGATGATGCCATAGAATGTTTTAACACTGCCATAAGACTTGATCCAGAAAACAATTTGGCGTATACCTTCAAAGGTGATGCACTGCATATGCTCGAAAAGTATGATGATGCCATAGAATGTTTTAACACTGCCATAAGACTTGATCCAGAAAACAATTTGGCGTATAGATACAAAGGTAATGCATTGTATTTACTGGAAAAATATGATGATGCCATAGAATGTTTTAACACTGCCATAAGACTTGCTCCAGAACATGATGCAGCGTACATTACTAAAGGTGATGCATTGTATTTACTGGAAAAATATGATGATGCAATAGAATGTTTTAACACTGCCATAAGACTTGATACCAAATATGAAATAGTATACGTCTCCAAAGGTAAAACATTACATGCGCTAAAAAAATATGATGATGCAATAGAATGTTTTAACACTGTAATAAGACTTGATCCAGAATATGGAGAGGCGTACTTCTCCAAAGGTGAAACATTACATGCGCTAAAAAAATATGATGGTGCCATAGAATGTTTTAATATTGCCA
>JAPOPJ010000117.1 GCA_026712925.1 Nitrososphaerota archaeon | reverse complement strand
TGCAGACAAAGTTCATTTTTGTCACAGGCGGTGTCATGTCTGGGCTTGGAAAGGGTGTTACTACATCATCTATAGCAAAACTATTACAACTTGCAGACCAAAAGGTATCATGCATCAAAATAGACCCATACCTAAACTATGACGCAGGTACGATGAATCCAGTAGCGCATGGTGAGGTCTTTGTAACAGAGGATGGTGGCGAATGCGACATGGATGTAGGAAACTATGAGAGATTCCTCAATCAAGACATACCAAAAAGCCACAACATCACTACAGCACAGGTATATTCTTCTGTAATTGAAGCAGAGCGTCAGGGGGAATATCTTGGGGCATGCGTACAAATAATACCACACATAACAGATGAGATTAAAAACAGAATAAGAAATATCGCCCAGAATGAAAAACTTGACTTTCTAGTTGTTGAGTGTGGTGGAACAGTAGGTGATATAGAATCCCTACCATTTCTTGAGGCCCTGAGGCAGATATGGGTAGAAGACGGCCAGCAGGGAGTGATATTTGTACATGTAACACTTGCACCTGCCCTAGATGTAGTAGGTGAGCAAAAGACAAAGCCAACTCAGCACAGCGCACAAGAGCTCCGCAGGATTGGGATTCAACCAGACTTTATGGCAGTTAGATGTACCATGCCACTAGAAGAAAAGACAAAGAAAAAGATTGCAATGTTTACAAATGTAGCAGCAGGTAATGTACTGTCTTGCCATGATGTGGACTCTATCTTTAAGGTTCCACAAGTACTATACGACCAAGGAATACTTGACTCTATTTTTACAAAATTTGGCATGGTGGGTATGGTTAATACATCTACCAACTGGGATAAATGGAATGCCATCACAAATTCTATGACAAATAATGATGCAGATATAGTGAATATCGCTATGGTGGGAAAATATGTCACACTTGCAGACAGTTATGTAAGTGTAAACCACGCACTAAAACATGCAGGTGCAAAAATAGCAAGAGATGTCAAAATTGACTGGATAGACTCTGAGACATTAGATGATTTTAACAACCTATCAAGATATGATGGGATTCTAGTTCCAGGCGGATTTGGAACTAGGGGTTCAGAGGGAATAATCAAAACAGCAGACTATGCACGCAAACACGACATTCCATACCTTGGAATCTGTTTTGGGTTTCAACTTGCCGCAATTGCATTTGGAAGAAGCGTACTAGAACTAGATGATGCAAACTCTACAGAGATAAAGCAAGATGCTAAAAACCCCATTGTGGACATATTACCAGAACAAAAAGATATGCAAGATATGGGTGGCTCGCTTCGCCTTGGTGCAAATGAGATTAACATCAAAGATAATACTATTGCAAGGAAGATATTTGATTCTGATATAATCCGCAAGAGACATAGGCATAGATATGAGATTAATAAAAAATACATAGCAGACTTTGAGCGAGCAGGAATGCTATTTTCAGCAGAGAGCGATGGTGGAAGACGGATGGAAATTTTAGAAGTTCCAAAGTTACGATTCTACATAGGGGTGCAATTCCATCCAGAGTTTAGTAGCAGGCCAGGATTTCCTGAAAAGACTTTTGAGGCATTTGTAAAGTCTGCTTCAAACTAGTCCATCTTTGCAATTTCGTAAATCTTTTGCCTTGCATCACGGATTGATACCTTTTTCTTGACATAGCCTTTTTCCAACAAATGACTCAGTGCCAACCTTACAGTACGGTCAGGTAAGAGTGTCTTGTTTGCAAGGTCTTTTTGCGTCATTGCACCCTCATACTCTAAAGTCTTTAGGAGTAATTTGGAGCTAGGTGGCATTCTGAGCAATTCCTCAGCAAGATGTACCTTTTTTGTCAAGGCAGAAATTGCCGTAGAATCCTTTTTGAATCTAATTATCCTTGCAGGCGGGAGAAACTTTGTGCATTCTACTTGTTGCATTACCTTGTATCTATCAAGGCCATCAAGTACGACTTCACAGTGTACCCTAGCATACAAATCATCAATCTCTATAGCACTCTTATTTGATACAATGACTGGCCTTCTAGTTACATCTAGCGAGTTTACTGAAATTATCTCAAATACTTCAGAGTCCTGAAAGAGCATCGGGCCTCCAGCAGACATGGAATACGCTGATGAGCCTATCGGGGTAGATACTATTATTCCATCACTGCTATCATGCCAGACCTCCTCACCATTGACTCGTAGTGTGTGCTCCATGAGCATTGCGCTCTTTGATGAAAATATCGCCACATCATTTAGTACAGGATAGACACTTTTTCCATCAATCTTGACACCAAGTCTGGGCACTTCTTCGACTGTGTACTTTTTTCTCTGTAATCGCTCTACATGTGAAGAAAATTCACGCAATTCCACCTGAGCCAGAAAGCCACCTGACTCACCCTCGCCTATTCCAAGAACAGGTGATGTAGAGTCAAATGTACGATGAAAATAATTCCTTACACCTTTATCGCCTCCAAGTACCAAGATACAGTCAGCCAGTCTAGTCTTGGTCTTTGCAGTAACGGCAAATGACTTTATTCCATATTCGTCTAGTGTGTGTTTTACTGATTTTGCGGCCAAATCATGCTCTGCGCCATATATACCAACATTCACAGAGGAATAATGTCTCTGCCAAATAAAAGGTTAGGGTCAGATAGTTCTAAACTTTACAAGATTGTAAAAATATGAAGCATTTGTCTCTACTTCGCCCTTGCGGGGAATCTTTTGCAAACCTACCTGCTTGGAGTTAAGTGCGGCCTGTGCAGCACCACCTGCAAAGCACAATGCCCACAAAAAATCTCGCTCCTTTAGCATTGTGCAACAAAATGTGGCACAAAAGATATCACCGATTCCCGTGGTGTCATAAATTTCCTTGTTGGGAAGCGTGATTGAATATATCTTGTCTTTTACCAGCATGGATACATTTGTCTTGTCTGTAAAGATTACATATTTTATTCCCCGTCCTTGGAGTGACTTCATCATGTCATCTCCGCTAGTACCGGTTAGCGATACACCTTCATCATAATTTACCTTGACTGCATCTATTCCAGACAGGTCAACATCAGTTTTCCTCAAAGTGATTGTTTTTTGTGCTTCTACATCTCTGAGAAATCCTTGCGGATCTGTCAGAATAAATTTAGAGTCGGCCTTGATTTTTGAGAATGTATCTGCTGATATTTCACCGCAAATGGGACTTACTAAAAAGCAATCTGCATTTACTTTA
>JAPOPJ010000198.1 GCA_026712925.1 Nitrososphaerota archaeon | reverse complement strand
ACACATCATCATATCCATAACACCAAACACGGCAAGAGTGACCATATACTGATATGCACCAAAGCCCATTTTGATACTAAAGAACCCAAAATATCTCAAACTTATCAGTCTGTTAGATGTGTCGAGGTCAAGGGCTTAAAATAGCAAAAGCTCCGAATTTGGGGAAGAACCCAAGAGTCAAGCATCTAATCCTCGTTTACCTACCGCACTCTCGGCTTGTTCCAGTACGGACTCTTACATTTCTGGTTCTTGCACAGCTTGGGCCAGACCAACGATCCCGTGTCCGAATCAAAGCGTGGCCATTGAACTGTGCCACAGTTCCTACATTCTCGGATCTCGACGTTGATGTTTGCCATGCCTGATATCCGTTTACAACTCATATATACTTTAACACATATATGGGTAAAAGTATATATGGTGTATAGTATATAGTAATGATATAAACAAAACTGCGATGATGAAAAGTAAAGGCTCTAATCCTAACCAGATTAAGTCTGAAAGCCGATTCGTGATGAGTGGGCTTTGCACTGAGCCATTTTTGTATTCTTTTGATGATATATTAACTTTGGATATGGTTTGGTCGTACGGGATTCTAAAGTTATGGTGATATGAAAGTTATGGAGGTTCTCCCATTTCTACAGGAATTTATCCAAATCCGTGATCTGAAAGCTATCAAATGGTTTTGTGGTGACATTTTTACTACCTCCACTGATGGAAGGTTCTCTGCACAATCTTTCCCTCAAATCATCAATATCTAATTTAAAATTTAGAATTTCAAGTATCTTCTGATCAATCTTTTTCCTTACATCATCTTTACACATGTCCATAATAGGCAATAATTCCTCTTTTTTATACTCATCAAATAACCCATCAAACTTTGTTATCTGCTCATTAGTTAATTTTGTAAAGTCCAACATGAACATTTTTTCCATTGATGTTCTGGAAGATATCCCACGTCCAAACTGCTGCTTGCCACTGTTGAGCCAGAAACAAAATATTCCTAATGTGGAATTTCCCCATATAGCAAACGCCTTTTCGTGTTTTATTGGCATGTAATAGTTTGGAAGCGAAGCACCTGTTCCAAGCGTCTCTTTGTCACTATAGAGAACAAGAAGGCATTGGCTGGTATATCTGGCCAGTATGTTGATGTGTAAATGGGATGACGTTTTGGATTTTTCTGTCACATGGGCATTGGTAGCGTTTGGTTTAGGTATTGCCATACAATCCGGTTTTACAATTATGCTTTTTTGATCTTTACTGTTATTGTTGGAAAGTCCGTAATAAATTACTGTATCATCCAGAGGGGAAATGGTAAATGGAGCCCTAT
Source organism: Nitrososphaerota archaeon (assembly GCA_026712925.1). Classification (GTDB taxonomy): domain Archaea; phylum Thermoproteota; class Nitrososphaeria; order Nitrososphaerales; family Nitrosopumilaceae; genus JAPOPJ01. The sequence goes on along the minus strand of JAPOPJ010000198.1, from coordinate 1,987 downwards.
TATCATTGGGTTTGTTGTCTGCCACATCTCTTGATAATGGGCCAAACTTGCTTCCAAGTACAGTTATGGGAATCTTGCATCCTTTCACGAACAATTCATACCCAATCTGCAACAAATATGCATCATAAACGCCTACAAACCACCAGTCAAAATTTAGACTACAATCCATGATGCCTCCTATTTTTTTCTTGCCAATTAGAATGGGAGTTGAACCTTTTTTGTTATTCTCCAATGTAATTGCGCTGGTATTCCTAACAATCTGTTTTGCGGTTTCTATTGCACTAAGGATTGATTTTGGCCTTTCTTCAATAGTTACAAATTTTCCCCGTTTGTTAGAGCCGAGTTTATGCAATTCTTCTTTTAGTTTAGTTATCTTGACATTATTTTCTCTTATTTTTTTCTGTAATTCACTTTCACTTGTTGGAATCTTTTTCTTCGTTTTTGGTTTTTTTAACTTGTTTTTACAGTCTGAAACGTTTTTTTCCAGTGTACTGATTTCTTTCAACTTTTCTTCTAATTTTTTGATTTTTTCAGTAGATTCTTTTCTTGCTACAACAAGCAGTTCGTTCATAGATGTATCAAATGAAAACGCACCGTCGGTTGTCGATGGTCCAGCTATACTGACAACAGTTATGGAATCATATCTCAAACGCAACAATTCTCTGCATTTTTCCCATGCGGCCCCATCGGAAATAGTTGACGGTAAAACCATTCCCATTGTCCCACCAGGTTTCAATTTTTTGTCGGCCACTGCTATGAAATTTGTAGCATATCCTGCATTTCCGTCAGCACATGTACCACCAAACCATTTCTTTTCAAGTTTTGACATTTTTTTCTGAGTCTCTTTATCCATGTCAAAAGGCGTAAACATAGCGCGACCTTCCTTTCCACCTTCCCTAGTGTTACTAGTAAATGGTGGATTCATTATTACATAATCAACTGATTCGTCCCTTACACCGTGGTCTGTATACACTTCTTTTCGGTTGCCTATGATGAATGTTCCCTTGGTTTCAAGAGTGGCTTGGGGGAGAATCAGATCCATGGAGCCAAGATGATAAAATCCGTTCTTTTTACCAAACATGGCAGTTCCAATATTTGTTGATTTTATTGTTTTTTTTGGAAATATGCCAGCTAGTGATGATACTGTCAAATGAACAGCACTTGGAAGGACATCAAACCCAATTATGGATTTGCCAAGCATTTTGTCGTGGATTTTTCGCATATCCCCCCCGCCAGCTTCATAATACATGATCAAGTGTTTGTAGAAGACGGTGAGCAGTGTTCCTGTCCCGCATGCAAAATCGGCTACACGTATGTTCCCCATAGTTTTTTCCGATTCAAATAATTTCGAACTTGGCTGTGGAACAACCAAACCAGCCAACAGATGTGCAGATTCTGGAAGCGTGTAAAATGAGGCGAGTGTTTTTCTGTCCGTGATCATTCTCTGTATGAGGGAACCGTACATGTCAGTTGATCTAACAAGACCCATCGAGGTTATTTGATTTGAAGTGTTTACCAATTTTGCAACTATTTTCTGAGCAGTCACATCGTCAAGATAATTCAGAACGGTCTTTGCTATGTCGAATATAGGAAAATAATTGATCTCCAATATTTTGTCCCACACCCTGCTCAATTCGGCCAGATTTGTCCATCCTGCAACAGTGATTTCTCGTATAGTTTCTATCCCATGTTCTCCAGCTATATTGTTATGAAATACAAAGGCATTTGACAGGATCAGTCCGGACATCTTCCATGTCTGCTCATTTTCCTTCTGAAACAACAGATTTGCAATTCTTTTCTTGGTTGTACTTCCAGATTGTTCTATCATGTCTGAGATAAATTCTATCGAATCACTCATGTCTCTGATACAATTTTGAACGACCGATTCCCGTACAGATGTTATCTGAGCCACTATTGCAATATCATGTAAATTTCCAGTCAACCAGTCTGATTCAGGAAATCTATTCGGGTTATATACTGCATATTT
>JAPOPJ010000209.1 GCA_026712925.1 Nitrososphaerota archaeon | reverse complement strand
TGTCTGGAACCGCATTAAACTGCCAAATATTATCAAAACCCACTCCAGCAGTTGTGGCAATAGTGCCAAGCAATGATACAAATATAATTTTACCTAATATTCCCTTGGCTTCAATTTTAAGACCGCACATACAAAATCTAAAAGGCTCTGCACAGTTTTTCTCATTTGTAACCTTTAACTTGTCAATTAGTACATTTTTGATCCTGTTTAATATTTCATCAACTGGCAGTTCAAGCCTTCCTCCAATTGTTCGAATTAGCCAAATGACCAATAAGCCCAATACTGTTATGACTACAATCCAGGCCACACCGTCCAGAATCATAAAGAACTGATTCTCTAATCCAAGTTCTGCCATTACCTGTAAAATTGTTGGAATCAATGATTCATGCCAATTGTCTTGAAACATGCTTGCAAGAATGATGGTGGTTACTGCTATTATTGTTCCTATCGTGGCAGTTAATCTGCAACAGGTCAGTATTTGCCTAAATTTTTCTAACAATATAACTACGTCTCTACTGATTATTCTAAATATACTCTATCATCTAGTGGTTTTTCCACAAACTCGATGCTTTAGATAAATTCTTAGTCCAAATAAACGATTTTGCATCTGTCACAATGCCTAACTTGGATCAATTTCTAGTTATTTTGAACCTTAAATATCACTACAAGTATATGGAAACATGTTACTCGACTATTCCCATGGTTATATGTTGAACAGAATTTTGAGGTTGGTATAATTGAAAGCCGAGTTCAAGTTTCTTTGCACTACATATCAAGCATGTTCAAAAGTAAAGGAAATTCTAAAAGACATGGGTTTTAGTGATTTTAAAGACTTGAATAAATCCCCATCATTTGACATATCTGCAAAATTTGAATTAAAATATGAACTAGAAAGCGGAAAAATCGCCAAAAAAATCTTCAAAGAATGTAAGGGAAAAGTACAATCAATTCAAATCACCACATAAAATTAGGCAAAAAATCCCACTTGGCATTCTAAACAAAAGATTTTGACTAACTCTAAAGGGTGCATAGTCTATCCAGTTCAGATGTAAAGAATTACAGAATATCTTGAAATTAGAAAGATCTAACTGATGCCAATCAGAAATAACATAATACCATCACCACAAACGAGGATCAAAAACCCCAAACAATTCAAGCATGCACTAGCAATATACCAAGAAAAGCACTCTGTGGATATTTTTTCTAAAGATTTACCAAATATATCTCCGATAATTCCGTAACTCTATGGTATAGGCCTTTTAGGCACTAACATCTTTGGATTTTAGTTAAACCTAGTGGGATCCAGTTAGAATGAGACCAATCGCACACATACATCTCAAGACCTTCAAAAAGAACGCTACACCACACTTGCCAACATTTGGATATGGTTAAGGGATATTATCACCAAGCAAATCTATGATTCGTTGTGTATATTGATATGCAAATGTTAATCTACTATTTCACTTTAGATTATGAAAAATAGTCCACGCCATCATGATTGGTAGGTTAATTTGGCATGTACAATACCAATGACTAACAATCGAATCTACATTACCACATCTCTTTACATTCCTATAATATCGTGGCATGTCTCCGCACAATAACGCAGCTGAGGTAGAAATACAAGAAATAGTACTGAATAGAAATGTACGTCATTACATGTGGGGAACAGAAGGAATGGATATCTCAGTACTAGTCTCGATGGCACGCACATGCAATAAAGTAGGAATATTCCCACGCATAGCAGTTGAGAATATTACCAAGAATCCCAAATGGCGTATATTTGAGACAATTAAAACGACACAAAAAGAATATGGCAGAATCAATCACCATAACGCCGAAAACTTGCTAGAAATACACGTCTGGCGACCTGAGCAGATACCAATAAAACATGCAAGTATCGTGCCCGATTTAGAATGTCAGTGCATCACAAACCCGCATACTCTAAAAGTGCTTAATTTGGCCAATCCATCAAGTATTATTTTTCTTCACGCTCTTTTTTGTACTTTTTAATCCAAAATTCTACTGATTCTTGCAGTTTCTTTTCTGAAACCAACCCGTCTTTCATTTTTTTGTATAGCTGGGGATAGATAAATTCGGCCTCTGTATAGTTGAGAATCTTGTCATATTCCTCATTATAGTAATAGTCAGTATTAACAGAACCGCGCTCCCCTTTTGTTGGAAAGCCATATGCCATGGCAACAGCATTGTGATTTAGTCCATATCTAGAAAAACCATTCAATGGTAGGTGAATTGATAAAATATCCTGAATATTTGCTGAATGAAAGTAATGGTATAACCAGTAAGGATCATGTCCATTGTATCCGTTTTTTATTTCTAGACTCATACAACGACTAAAGAGAAATGGCCAATCAAATGTTGTAATGTTGAATCCTATGACATTTAATGGATCATCCTTGCTTCCTTTATTTGAAGAAATAATGTAATACAGCTTTTTAAGAATGTCTGATTCTGATGACTCCCACTCGATTAACCTTTCTGTAGGGCAGTCATTTACTTGATAAGCTATCATGATTACTTTGCCCATGATAGGATTCAAAGCACCCATTATTTTCTTCCAGTATGCATTTTGAATGTTACGATCTGGATGATTACGATGAATGCTGCCCTGGTCGATGCCATTTTTCACCCTAAGATATTCATCTTTTGTAGCATATCTTGGAACAGTCTCAATATCTACAAATATGTTTGGCATATATCTTAGATATGCTATATTGGTGCAGATATAACTATATCCATAAAGCAAGTTTGTTGCATAATTCTGTTTTTAGGCACAGATAACATCCCTGTAAATACCTCGGGCAGGGTTATACAACAGACTTTTTGTTTGCACCGTGTAGAAACTTGTCATTTTATTCTTGCATGGTGGCAGATGATATGTTGTGGGTTATATACAACGCTACGGCAGATACGTTGATGTTAAAAACTCCATCAGTATGTCTTTTCTTGCGGGGTCCGCGTCTTTTGCTTATGATATCCTCTTCATACAGTTGAGTCAAAAAGCATTCGGTTTTATTCGGTCTTATTCTAGCAGGGTCCACATCAATTTGCTGTTAGACTATTACAAAGAGCATTTAGTCATCACACGTCTGCTAAGCACGAATATGTTAAAAACAATTATTTAGCTTGCCATATAGTATATTATGCAATGAGTTATGTAGAAAAGTTTGTAAACTATATGGATTCAGATGATATTGCAAAACTTTTTGATAATTATCAAAAAATGTTAGAAGATAATAGAACTTTAGAAGATAAACAATATGGTATAATGACCAAGGCCATATATGATTGGAAGAATAAAAAAGAAGGAATAAAATATAGTACAAAAATTCAAATTTTAGAAACATTGCTAGAGCGGAATCCTGTGGATACTTTTTTGCACTTGACAAACAATTTACACAATTTAAGTTTGGAAACATTGTTAGCATCACTATCAACATTGTATGAAAAATCATTTGAGGTAAAGTCAGAAAGTGAATTTTTAGAATTAGCAAAGTTATTTGAAAGCATTACATGCAAGTATTCTGGATTGATTCACAATAATAGAGAACTTGAAGTGAGTCAAATGTCTAGAAAACTTTACGAATTTGCCAAAATGAAGGGATATAATTGGAAGCCTCACCGGACAATTCTTTATGATCTGGATGCAGTAAAACAAATGTAATTGTTCACATTAATACCTTGCAAACACAAAACCTACATGTATTCATTTCATGCGCAAGCTAGGAGCGTGAACAGATACTCATTTTATCCAATTTACTGACTAGGAGTCATTATCCATTTCTGAATCGCATGTTTTTATGCTTGTCTGGTTTGGACCCACACCTGTATTCTCACTGACTGTTTGGATTACTCTAAACTGCTGTTAATACTAATTTTCAATGTTTTGTCTAATCCACTTTGAGAATTATTTGTTAAGTGTACTGTGCATGTATCAAACCCGAATTTAGGTATGGATATGATTGCAATAAAGGGTAATTTAATACAATAATACAACAAAATTTGAACAGAGACAGTTTTATTAATGGCTATGCAGTTGTTATATGATGGGTTTAGAATCAGTATTTATTATAGCCATAATGCTATCTGCATCGATAATTATTTCGAGCATTTTGATTTATACCTCCAATATAAGATACAGAAAGATATCTGAAGCTGATATGGTAATGAGATTAAGTGATCGTATATATGCTTCAGAAAATGGAAAAAAAATTTTAGAAATGGCCAAAGACCCTAACAAAGTTATCGTAAATATTGAAGATAAAGATGGTAAAGAGGGAGATGCATTACCACATAGAGATGTGGAGAATTTCCTAAATGATGTTGAACATGTATTTGTATTACAACAAGATAAAATATTTACAGACAGAACGGTTCGATATGCGTTTTCGTGGGTAATTGATTTAATAGTTGAAAATAAAAGCATGATGACATTTATTGCTAAAAAGCAAGAAGAATATGGCGATGTTGCTTGGAAGCCGATTTCAGATTATGCTAATAATCGTAAGGTATGAAATTTCTAAAATTGAGAAACAATTAATGTTAAAAAATATTGATGTCAAGTGTTATGATGGTACATCATTAAAACTCTTCACATAATTTGGTAATTTTGCTAATTTAATCATCTGACCTTGATAATATGGGTATGATGAACTACTTGACATTTTTTGTCTATTCATGTGTCGAGTTTGGTGAAGAACCCATAGTACTAATAAAATATAAGTAATCATATAATTCAACTGCTGATGAAAAATCTACCCCACTTGGAATATCTACATGTGCAGAATTTTAAGAGTTTTAAGGAAATTGATTTAAAGTTAAATCGGTTCAATGTAATTATTGGTGCAAATGCCTCTGGAAAATCTAATTTTGTTCAAATTTTTAATTTTCTTAAGGATATACGAGAATATGGGTTAGATAATGCTATTTCCTTACATGGCGGAATAGAATACTTTGCCAATTTCCAATTAGGACAAGAACAGAATTTGGTCTTGGAGCTTAAAATTTCTCTACAAGATGATTTAATGAGGAGGCCATTTCAAAGGGATAAGGATTTTCTCATTTTTTATACTGGCGCTACTTGGAAATTTGAATTACGCTTTGGCAAAAGTTCTGGTTTCAAAATAATTCGAGATGTGTGGGACGTAGATATAGTTGCATACCAATCAGACAAGCCTAATGATCAAATAAAAGGATGTATCAAAATTATGGTAAAGGGTGGAAAACTCTACCATGAGGTATGCCTACCACAAGATAATCCTGCTTTAAGGAGCAACTTAGACAAATTCTGGCTTGGGGATAAAATTCCTAGCAAAAAAACTATTTTGGAATATCCATTTATTTTAGATTATTTATTTCCACAACTCGGTAATTTTTTTAATAATATGATGGTTTATGACTTTGATCCAAAGTTGGCAAAAAGAGCAGATCAACTAAGTGGTAAATTTGAATTAAACCATGATGCTTCTAATCTGGCAATTATAATCAAGGATGTAATTTCCAAAAGTGATGATAAACGTAAATTTTTCAATCTCCTAACAGATGTACTTCCCTATGTAAAATCAGTCAGTACAGAAAATGTTGCAGATAACTCTATTTTATTTACTCTAACAGAAAATCATTTTGAAAAACATTCCTTGCCATCATTATTGATTTCAGATGGCACAATCAATATTATATCATTGATAATTGCCCTGTATTTCCAAGATAATTCACTAACTATTATCAAAGAACCAGAACGGCACATTCACCCATCTTTGATGCCTAAACTCATTGAAATGATGAATGAAGCCTCATCATATAGGTAAATACTAACCACAACACATAATCCTGAAATTGTAAGATATACGGATTTGGAAAATCTCTTTACAGTGTATAGAAGTTTAGAAGGATATTCTGAAATAATACGCACATCAG
>JAPOPJ010000173.1 GCA_026712925.1 Nitrososphaerota archaeon | reverse complement strand
TTGCCACAATCTACAAACTACACATCCATATCAACACATACTATTACATTCTGCAATTCCTACACCAAGACTGTGGCCTTGTTATTCCATTGATATTACAGTATCCGAATTTTTTTTCAATATTTTTTCTTGATATAGCAATCTTGGCACACTTGGGGCACTTTGCATACTCTATTGAGGATTCACGTGATTTTGCATGTTTGGAAATAATACTTTTTACCGTATTTGGACTAAAAGCTACATCCCATACCCAAGTACCATAATTTCCATCAGTATTTACAGCATTTACCCAGCGTTTTAAATAATCACGTTTTTTCCTATTCATATCATCATCAACACCTTTTATCTCCAAGACCAATATGACGTTGTTTTCCAATCTGATTATAAAATCGGGCCAATAGTCATGCAATATCCCATTGTATAGATATTTTATTACAAATCCAATGTGATCATTTTTCACCCAAGATATGACATTAGCGTTTCTTTCAAATTCTTGTATGGCTGCAAGCTCCCAAGTTAAATCATATGGTGTCTGGTTTATGTGGGATTTTTTATTATGTATGACAGGTTTTTTTGTATGCCATATTCTCATATCTGTAGTTGATTTTATTGGCTTGAAATCATTGAGTTGGATTGATGATTTTTCTGTGTTTGAATCTGTAATGTGTTCAAATACATGTTTTACAATTTTTTGCATATTAAATAACATGGACATTTTAGTACGCATGATATCATTTTTGACATCCTCAACTATTATTTTTCCAGTCTGTATGAATCTCTCCACCAGTGATATTATCTGCGCTAAAAGAAAATCTTTGGTGCCTTTCCAGCCAGGCAACATCTCCAAATAGATGTCCTTGGAGGCTAGAAATATCATTCGTTGAAATCTGAGGTTATCATGCCAACTTCTCAAGTCAATGTCAGACATTGTTTTAACTACGGGTTTTCCATCTATTATTTCAGCCATACTAGCTGTGATGCTTATTTGGTCACTGTTTATCAGTAAGGGCTTGGTTTTTGACCAATCTATCTCTAGTTTTGGGGAATATTCCATATCAATTCTATCAATATTTGGCCATGATATTTCGTGTTGTATTTTGTCTGAGTCTGGCTCAATTGTTGTGGTGGATTTAGGTGGCTCTCCTCCGCCCTTACCTTCGTGTGGCAAGAATGTAAATGGGACACCAAACACATTAACATATTCTGGACTGTATCGTCCTGTTTTGGAATCAATCTCATAAGATGTTCTACGTAGCCCACGTCCTACTACCTGCTCGCACAATAGTTGGCTTGAGAATGCCCTCAGACCCATGATATGTGTGACGTTGCGAGCATCCCAACCTTCTGATAACATTTGTACTGCTATTATGTTTCGTATTTGCTCTCCAAGTTTTCCAATTTTTCCTACTGTATCGACTATACAACGCAGTGTCTCCTCTTCCCCGGAACCTGATTGTTCTTGTTCCTCTGCTTTTTTGATTGTGTTTGAATCTATATGTAATAGGTGCTCTGGTTTTGAAAGCTCTTCTAATAATTCGAAGCGTTGATTTTCAAATGAATGCATTATTCTTGC
>JAPOPJ010000206.1 GCA_026712925.1 Nitrososphaerota archaeon | reverse complement strand
ATCAACTCGGAGGCAGTCCAGAGACCAACATAGGCAACATGGACAAAGAAGAACGAGAGGAAAACCGCAGTTTGTGGAAGAGCAAGGTCGGTTACAACAGAAGATGGCTAATTGAGATAATCATATCCGCGTTCAAAAGGATGTTTGGAGATCACATGCATTCTCGCAATTGTGAAAACATGGTTCAAGAGATAAAACTCAGAGTTGCCTTGTATAACAAGTGGTAAGAGGTGTAATAATGTAGGGACTAACGAGGGATGTGGCAAAGATGTGACTTCACTTCAGACAGGCTATGGCGATTTATGCAACAGACTTCTCTCTGTATGATGTTATTTATCTTGGCTATGTCATGATTTCTGGTAGATTTTTCCTTGGGCATACCTTGCAGCTCTTTATTGATCACGTTGGTAATTAACAATTTTGCCATCTTCTTTTCTTTGAATGGTTTTAGTGTTTCGATCAAATCATTGTTGATTAACAGTATCAGTATGTTTGCGTCAAAATAGTACCATGTGTATGATCGTGTCATTAAAATCTAGTCACTTGTTTATGAACCTAAATCTGCATATATCGCACTATTTTGTAATGAATCTGAGTTGTTTGTGCCATATATTTTGGTCCCAAATACCTCCAAGCTCAGTCCAGACATTCTAAATCCTAATAAAAACGACACCTGGTCGTCTTGCACCATGGATATTGCCGTGTTTTCTCTCCATTTCTCATACTCGTTTTTTTGTTCTGATTTCTCAAGCATTTCTGGATATTTTGTATACATTAGTACAACAAACTCGTCATATCTGAGTGTATTTAATGTGGATTTTATAATTCGTAATGACTCTTGTATACGGGAATCAATACGTTTGCTAACCCTTTCGGATTCCTCTAATCCTTTTGTAGTAAGGTGTATGGGTTGATTTCTTTCATTGCTTTTGTCTATACACACAAGTCCTTTTTCGTTGAGATCGATTAGAATGTTTTTGAGTGTTTTACTATACATCCCATATTTGTGAGGCTCAAAACCATAATCTAATTCAGGGTGAGTTTTGGAAGCAACATACATCATATTTTGTATCCGTACTTGGCCTTCGATGGTTTTGTGTCCTGTTTTGTCCTCTATTCTCAACAGCTCCAATACACACATGTTTTGCTTATTCAACATAGTTACATAGTTTATCTATCACATATATTTTTCAAACAAGGTTTTGTTGCAATTTCATAATTTCCTGCTAGGCACGTCTCGCATTAGCAGTGTTTTCTGGTAGTGATTCATTTTGTCACTTACTATGCTCAATCATGCTCAAGATTGTCTTTACAGGTATGTTTCTATGCTTAAAACAGAATTATGCAACAGATTTTGTTTTTCTTGATTTTCATAATGATATAGATTCAACAATAGTTGATAATCAAAACTTTACAGGATGTGTTGTATGAGCGAATTTCACTTTGCCTTGTTCAATCCAAGAATAGGTTATAATGATATATATTAAAACCACCTAAAAAATGAGAGATAATAATATATATTAAAACCTCTTAAAAAATATGAGATAATGATATATATTAAAATATCATTAATCAAAGAGATTGTGATATAAATGAAAATGACTAATTTGCTAAAGAAGATATATTTAGACAACAAAGAGTTTTTGACAACAAAAGATGTCAGAAGATACTGTAAGCCAAGAAAGCTTGATTACGACAATATCGTCAAATATTTTGAAGAGAGAGGATATTTTGTAAGGATATTCAGAGGGATATTCTATGTCAGAGACTATGAAGAGATTAAGCTTGGAAGGGCACGTTACAATCATCGGGAGTTGGTGGCCAAGGGGATGGAACTAAAAGGTGTGAAAAACTGGTACTTTGGCCTACATACTGCCCTGAAGATAAACAACATGACTCATGAACATTTTACTATAGAAGACGTTCTCAACGATTCCATTTTCAGGCCCAAGCCAATGACAATAGCAGGATACAGATTCAAGTTCACAAAGATATCTCCGTCATTGCTTAACTTTGGAATAAAAGAAAAAAAGTCAATAAAATACTCTGATCCTGAAAAGACAATACTTGATTTTGCATATATCTGGCGATACAACGGCATGCCGACAGCGAAGATTGCGGCAGATGTTTCTGATTGGGCCAAAGACATCTCAAAGAAAAAGCTTGACAGATATGCAGTCAAATACCCCAAATCAATTGCAAGAATTGTGGAGATGATTTAGTGAGAAGAGATCTTGTAAATGAGACATCACAGTTACTTGGAATCAAAAACAAGGAAATGATTGAAAAGGATATAATACTTCATGAAATACTTTATGAGATTTCAAAAGACAGATTCTTTTCAGATAATTTTGCTTTCAAAGGAGGAACGTGTCTTGTAAAGGCGCATCTTGGCTATTTTCGGTTTTCGGAGGACATAGATTTTACTTGGAAAAAGCAGAATATTTTTGAAAAAAAGTCACAGAAGAAAATTAGATCCTATCTTTCAGATGTAATCAACAAGACAGGAAAAGTTTTTGAGGACATATCACAAAAAAGAGGTTTGGATTTTAGGTTCTTCCCCAAATTCGGAGCTTTTGTTATTTTGAGCCCTTGACCTCGATATGTCCGTCTTTTATGACAAACTTGAGTCGTTTTGGATTCTTTAGCATCTTCAAAATGGGTTTTGGTACGTAGCAGTAACTAGTCATTCTTGCTTCATTTGGTACTATGGATACTGTAAACTCTTTAGCATCTTTTGGCCATATTGGCATAAAATATTATGATAACTAGGTGTTTTTTAATCAACCGAAAGATCTAAATACCAATTGGGATTTTACATAATGTGTGAAGAGACGAAAAAATAGTTCATCTAAACAGGCATTAGAAAATCGTGGCAAGGAGATTGCCCTAAACAATGCCATGCTAGATCTCGGTCATAATAGATACAAGGTTCTATCCCAATCTAAAATTGGTAAATATTATGATGTATTGTTTAACTCTGGCGGATGGGAATGTACGTGCCCATACCACATACACGGTAAAAGACAATGTAAGCACATTATAGCAGTACGCTATGTAATTGATAGCAAAAAACCTATAGATAAAAAACGAAATGTAAAAATCACCGTACCCAATGTGCAATGCCCAGATTGCCACAGTACTGATTTTATAAAACGTGGAAAGCGCGACAACAAGATTGTTTCAGTACAAAGGTACTACTGTAAAAAATGCAAACAATATTTTACTCACAGGCCTGGATTTATTGGAAGACATTACCCTTCAGAGATGATAACTGATGCACTGCATTTACATGCAATAGCAGTATCTCCTACAAGAATTGTTGAGTTTTTGCATGAAAAACATTGTTTTTCCATGACTAAAAACACCATTTTTCGATGGATAAAAGAATATGGAGAGCTTTTACAGAAATTTCAAAAAATGTATACAATAGTAGGGGATGTGTGGCATGCAGATGAGATCTACTTTACAGTGAATGGAGATGGCAGTTATTTTTTTGCAGTGATGGATGCATTTACTAGATTCATCATAGCTTATGATATTTCAAAAACCAAATTCAAATACGATGCCACTTTATTATTCAACGAAGCAATAAAAAATGTAGACAAATATCCAGACTTGCTAATATCTGACGGTCTTAGAGGATTCAAAACAGGATACAAAAAGGCAATGTACACGAGAAAAACACCAAGACCCACACATATAGCAAATGTCGGCATACGAAACAGACATCCTGCAAACAACATCTATGAGCGATTCAATGGGGAGGTTCGTGACAGGATAGATAGAATACGCGGATTCAAATCTGACCATCCTGCATTGTTTGATTTGATTGTCATATATCACAATTTTGTGCGACAGCATGCCGGCATAAATAACAAAACTCCTGCAAAAGTAGCAGGAATCACAATAGATGGTATAAACAAATGGCAAACCATGATAGAACACGCCGCATTATTTTGTGCATAGTGTGTTTTTAGCCAGAGATCAAACACAAAGTACTGAGAAAGCATTACAATATCAAAAACTCCATATCAAAGTTGTCACTACATGTGATGAATAGTTGAGAATACCTCAAATATCACATTTGTGGCAGATACAAAGTCACAAGTTCGGCTAAGAATTTATCCCAAGCTCCGAATTTGGGTAAGAACCAAAGTACTCTCTCTGGATGGGACTTGGAATGGCACTATTTTATGTGACTGGAATTTTCATAAATCATTTAACCACATAAATTGAAAGCACGTTTAACCTTTTGCATGGTTGTGGCTATGTGGTGATCTCTTGGAATTTGTGGGCTTTGCACGCTTGTGACACCAGACTCTTCCACAAATTCAAGGCTTTTGGTAAATACTTGGCATTCTAAATAGAACCAATACGATCAGTTACTCTGACATATCAAAACCCGTTCTGTAGGTACTGGACAATAGGATTGTTTTAAGAATATAATCAAATACTGACAATATCAACATCAGAGAATTAAATTAGAAAAGCCTCGAGTTTGTGGGCGCGCCCGTGACCTGTAAGTCTGTTGCATAACACAACATGATGCAGTCTTTACAGGGATGTTTTCTGTGCCTGAAAACGGAATTATGCGACAGACTCTCATTACCCTCACTCTTAATTATTAGAAATCATGTTTGAAATGTGTGAAACAATACACCATCATAATTGGAATTGGCATTGCGGCAATTATATCCATGGGTGTTGTTTTTGGCATGGATGTGCTAAAACTATCCATATCTACACAAAACTATGACATCTTTGTTGATCCCATAGTCGACAAGCAGAGTCTCTTTGTAACTGGCAGAATTACAGTGCAAAATACAGGCTCTCAACCACTTACAAACATTCATGTGAATTTTGGTGCAGGTGATACATTAGATATTCCGCGACTCACGGCAGGCGAAAAGATAATCATCTCACCACCGCCAGATAACCCTATGGAATTTGTCATGATATCGGCTGATAATGACATCTTTGTAAGCAAGGCATATCGTGAACTACCAAAGATGGTAGGCATGATGGGCTCATAACCTCATAGCAGTTAAATCATATAACATCATAATACACTTGATGAAATTCCTAACATCTGGTAAAGTTAAGGATATTTATGACTATGATCGCGACTTGTTGCTATTCAAATTCTCTGACCGTGTCTCTGCATTTGATGTAAAATTTAATCAAGATATACCTCGAAAAGGTGAGATACTGTGTAAATTTGCAGAGTTTTGGTTTGATTCCCTAGATGTGCCAAATCACTTTGTACGGAGAATATCTAACACTGAAATGCTTGTAAAAAAAATGGACATGCTACCACTAGAGTGTGTAGTAAGGGGGTACTTTTATGGAAGCATCATATCAAGATGGAAAGATAGCACAGTAAAACTACCTGATGGTACAGATACTACAATTGCCGCAAAACTGCCTGAGCCGATATTTGATCCTACCACAAAATCAGAACATGATGTCCCTGTGGATAAAGATACATCTATTTCAATGGGTCTTGTTACAGAAGAACAATTCGATATTCTCTATACAAAATCAATTACCATATATCAACAGATGGCCTCAATTGCAGATGCTGCTGGATTCATACTAGCTGATCTAAAGCTAGAGTTTGGCATTCTAGATGATTCCATAATACTGTGTGATTCAGTTGGACCAGACGAGTACAGGCTCTGGCCAAAAAAATCCTATAGTGTGGGAAATACACAAGAAGCACATGACAAGCAAATTCTCCGGGACTGGTTAACAGAACATGGCTATTCAAAACAGTTTGAGATTGCAAGAAGTACTGGTAAAGACCCAGTCCCACCCAAGATTCCTTCTGATATCATATCCAAAATGACTGACAGGTATGTTTCATCATACCAAAAGATAACAGGCCACGCAGTTTAACTCGAATTTTTCTTTTTGCCATTATGCCCTAAATGGTATTTTCATACATGTATGCATCATTGGTTGACATCATCCTGGCATTTCTATCTACTCTGATTTTTTTAGATTTGCAACACATCATATCATACTATTATGTGGTATGCCGTTTTGCTACTATCTATATCATAGTGTGATTAAATGATTTGCTCCATTCCAATACACATTCTACCATTACCATACTATTAATAATGCTAGTATGATACTGGTATATTTGGCAAAATTCTAGTATTAGTATCATATTATTTATAATTATACTATAATATTTGTTATCATTTTGGAATTATCATAGAGATATCATCGCAATAGTAGCCAAAAAAATTTAATCCATTTGGACAAAAAAACATGATACCACTACCTTTTAGCTATACTGTATAGTATAATTTGTGTCTACACTGCTAGAAAAGCCAGTCAAAATAAACCGAATTGTAACTACAAGTATTGGTCATGCCCGTGCAATTGAGGATCCGGCACGTGCCAAGGTAATTGAAATTCTGTACCAAAAGGCACTATCTGCTGAACAAATAACAAAGGAATTGGCAAAATTTGGCCACAAAAAGGCTCTTACTACAGTAAGGCACCATCTTGAAATTCTCAAAGCATCTGGGCTGGTGGAAATTGCCAAGATTGAAGAATCTAGGGGTGCGATAACAAAATTTTATAGCACATCAATCAAGCTCTTAAGTTATGATGTTCCAGATGACTTTCAGGACAAATACTCTAAAATAATTGCAAACACGTCTGCAAAGGTCGAAAAAATACTCCAAAAACTAGACCCAAAAATCTCGCAACCTGGAAATTCAAAATCTAAAACAAAAGATACACCTCCTGCAGGATACTCACAGTATTTAGTTATGGAGATAATGAATCGTGCTATAACAAATGTTCTAGAAGACCCACAGTATGGCAAAACCTAAGTATCGCTCATTTTATCATATCGTTATGGATATCATCATGGATGAACACGTCAAGGAATTATTTGTGCAAAAAAATACGGTATTCATTGCCACTCTAATGAAGGATGGCTCACCACAACTCTCCCCCGTGTGGGCAAATCTAGAAGATGATCATAT
Organism: Nitrososphaerota archaeon; assembly: GCA_026712925.1. Classification (GTDB taxonomy): domain Archaea; phylum Thermoproteota; class Nitrososphaeria; order Nitrososphaerales; family Nitrosopumilaceae; genus JAPOPJ01. Next base: position 2,865 of record JAPOPJ010000206.1, on the reverse strand, counting down.
CATGATAAATACGGCCGAAGGTCGTATAAAGCACAAAAATGTCCTACGTGATCCGCGTGTTGCAGTATCTGTTGTATCTCATGATAATTCAACTGACATGACATCTATACGTGGAACGGTGGTGGAATTAATTCCAGACTATGATTATTCTCATGTGGATAAACTTGCAAAAAAATACATGGGACTAGACCGCTATCCATACAGAAAAGAGGGTGAAAAGCGAGTCGTGCTTAAAATAAAACCTGATAGTGTTTATGTCATGCCCAAACTAGTGTTGAACAAAGACTAGTAATTTCTAATATTTCTAAATTCGAATTTAGAAACATATTGAATTTAGGCCATGCGTCATTTATGAATATAGAATCATATCACGCACATTCTGGGAATTAGCACAAACGGCACACAGTACTAGCAGAAATAAAAAAAACTGTGGTACGGTCTAGTTTGTTTTTTTGGCCGTACTCTTTTTTGCACTAACCTTCTTGGCTGTGCTTTTTTTAGCTGTACTCTTTTTTGCGGTAGTTTTTTTTGCACTAGTTTTAGCTGTACTCTTTTTTGGTGCCGTCTTTTTTGCACTAGTTTTAGCTGTACTCTTTTTTGCAGCAGTCTTTTTTACCGTCTTTTTTTGAGTCGTCTTTTTTGCTTTAGCTATTGCCATCGTTTTTAACTGAAATGATCTTAGTTATATGGCTATTGTCATACATAATTATTCTTGAAATAGAAAAAATTGACAAATTTTTTACAAAAATACAGATTTTTCTCAACAGTTTGTGATGCAAATCTTTGCAGTATCTACTGTAGTTTGTTCTTTTGTAGGCCTGATCACCACATTATATTGTGAATCCTCATCAAATGGTACATCAAACTGCGTGGTCACACTCTGTGCTTTTCCAGGTTCCAAAGTAACTCTCCGCAGATCAGTTGAAGAAAATTCCCCATATATGGCAATGTGGTTTTTCTCTTTCTCATCTTGCAAAAAGAATTGCCCGCCTGACATTATGGTATCTTGGTCACTTGTATTTTCTGCCTCAATTTTGATTTTTACAAATGTGTGCTCTGGTTTAGTATCCTCATCACCCATGTGTGTGCCATCAAATAACACTACATATTGGACTGGTCCTACTTGGACTGGATCCCCAGCATTTACCACGATAAAGTTTGTCTGGTATAGGGTGTATGCGTATAGTGCCCCTGCCATGGTTGCAATTACACCAACCACTAGGATTACAGTCCCAATTCGTATCATGATTATTTTGTGAAATTTTGTTATATAGTTGCAACGATGCCAAAACCTATGACCATTTACTGTATAGTGGGGAGGGTAATAAGACGTGCAGAGCATGTTTGGTCTAGTTCTAGGGATACCATGTACTGGTACTTTGTCATTTCTAGGTCAGTTTAGCATGGTTTTTGCGGCCAATTCCTTGGCATTACATATCTAAAAAACAGACTATGGTTTTTTTACAAAATTTCACTATATGATACTGTAAAAATATGGGGGTTTAGCTTTTGTGCCTGAATTAAAAAACCAACCCATGTCTAGGTGAGGGATGTGCATGTTTTGAGGGTTGCATGTGTGGTGTGGGCATGTATGTTAAACCCCCCTGAAAATCAGACCATTTTGAAATAATGGTACCGTGCCTGAACTACATCATATAGGAGGGGGGTTTAGCTCTTAGGCGTGATTTGATAATATCATATTATGGTGTGATGGTATGGTGGTGTGATGGTGTTTTTTTGTGTTTTCAGGCATAAAATTATTGTGTGATGGAGTGGATTATGTCATTACATCCCTAGGGGGTTTTGTGAAATATGTGGAAGAAATAATTCACTCATATCCGCATACGCCCATACGTGGCGAGTTTACTATACCAGATACTACATGACCGCCGTGCTTGTCTTCACATGACTCACAGAGAAATATTTCCTCATCATAGTAACACTCTGCACAAATTAATTCTGCCTTTTTACCACATAATTTACACTTTTGTTCAATTTGGTTATTCCTCATTAGGATTTCTATATTGTTTTTTGGTTTGGTATTATCATGGTATTCACCATGTATGGTTATTTGTAAATTGGTGCTACTACCAAAGTCATAGGTATGGGAGAACATGAGACCCTTTTCTAGAATTTCTTTTGCTTTGATTTTTGTATCTAGACTACCTTCACAAAATTCGCTTTGGCGTTCATAGCGCCTACCATTAATGTTAAATTCACTCAAATGGCCACAGCATTCTAGCCATATATTTCTGAGAAATTTATCCAAGTCATCCAGTGTGGCAGTTTCACTCATTTTTAGATACATCCAGTATCTTTGTACATCAAGGTCTTCTATTCTTAGTATGAATGAGCGATGATTTGTGCCGGTTTTGTCTCCTAGTGTACAATTGTTTAGATGGCTATTTACTTTGTAAATGGATACGGTTTTGTGGCATTTGGCACACGTTCCATCAATCATGTATTATGTGGGGTGTGGTATTATTTATTTAGTAACTTTACACTTTGTAGATGTGTGTGCGTAAAATATAGTCATGTATGATGATTTTGTGCCTGCCGTTATGTTGATTATACTACATGAAAAGAAATATTTCTAAATTCGAATTTAGAAAGATTCTTTATTTAGAGTGACTAATCAACCTGTTTTGGGAGTAAAACACATGAATTTGTTGCTAGTCTGAGTATGCTTGAGTTGCTTACTCTGAATTTAATTTATCGTTAAAAGAATCGTAACTGTTCACGTCAAGTTTGTCTGCGTATGAAGGGGATGTTGTACATACTGATTTTGTGTTTGTAAGGGGTTACATTCCTTGTGGAAATGATGGCTGGTGCTACTGCTTTAATGTGCTAGATGTGTTTACGCGT
>JAPOPJ010000170.1 GCA_026712925.1 Nitrososphaerota archaeon | reverse complement strand
CCCTGACAGTACACCCTGACAGTACACCCTGACAGTACACCCTGACAGTACACCCTGACAGTACACCCTGACAGTCTTGGCTTGCTCAAATTATATAATATCCCTGAATGTGCTACTTGCCAATTCTTATAAATCCGCATTATTACTAGTTTGTAATGACTGTATGTTGTATCTGCAAGATTAATGAGGCAAAACTGAAAATCAGTGACGGTAACCCAAAATACCGCGGAAAGCCCATTTGCCAAGAATGCCAAGGGTACAGAAAACTGCTCAAGGAAACAAAATAATCAATCTGCTTTTTTGTTCTTTTCTGCCCATTTCTCATACATCTTGATGAGTGTATCTACATCACTTACATCTTCTGAATATGTCACAATCACACCAAATGCACCCTTACTGTCATGTCCCCTTGCAAAGTATCCCCAGTAACTATCGGGAAGCTTTCGAAAACTACCTGAATCATGGGATACGCCTATGAGGTTATTTCCTACAACTTCGGCAATTTTTTTTGCGTCAGACTGCTCTATCATGATTATTCTGTAATGTCTTGGAATAAAAACCAATTATGGCTTGAGTCTGTCCGGGTCCCTTGGGTATAATACCACCTCGCGCACATTATCAATTCCAACAAGTGTAGTTAGTAATCTGTCAAGTCCCAAACCCCAGCCAGAGTGTGGTGGCATTCCCCAGTCAAATGCTTGCAGGTGGTCTGCAAATTGTAATGGGTCTAAATCTTGTTCTGCCAGTCGTGTTTTTAAAATCTCGGGATTGTGTAGTCTAGTTCCTCCCGATGATAGCTCCAAATATCCATACTGTAAATCAAATGAGCGAGATAGCTCTGGGTTTTCGTCTTTTTCTCTAATGTAAAACGGTTTTAGTTTCATGGGCCAATCAGTTAGGAAAAAAAAGCCCTCATGTTTTTTTCCTAATAATCTTAGGTGTGAGTCTAGCAAGTCGTCCCCAAACTCTATTTTTTCCCCTGCTTCATTTAACTCCTCTACACACTGTGAGTATGTTACTTTTTCAAAAGGTGACTTTGGAATATTTACTGTATGGCCTATTACCTGTTGCTCTGTTATGCAATTTTCTGAAATATCTTTGTATGTGTGTATTATCAATTCTTCTAGTATGTTCATTACATCATTATAGTCCATAAATGCTGCTTCAATATCTACACTGGTAAACTCGCTGAGGTGTCTGCCAGTGTGGGATTTTTCAGCCCGATAAAAGTTTGATATCTCAAAGACTCGCTCTAATCCTATTGTCATTTGTTCTTTGTATAATTGCGGGCTTTGTGCAAGGTATGCTGTCTTGCCAAAATATTCTAGTGAAAACAAGTTAGCACCACCCTCACTTGCACTGCCAATAATCTTGGGAGTTGTAATCTCTATGAATTTTTTTTCTGTTAGGATACTACGCAAAGACTGCAGTACATGATGTCGTATCTTAAATATTGATGCAGTTTTTTGATTCCGCATGTCAAGTGCGCGATGATTCAACCTAGTATCTATATTACTCTCTATTCTGCCTATTGGGTCAACAGGAAGTGGATGGATTGCCTTTGCAAGTATATCGATTTCTAATGCCTTTACCTCAAATGCAAAATCACGAGCCTTGGTCTCTTGGACTAAACCCCTAATACTAATTACACTTTGCCTGTTTAATTCGCCAAGGCTCTCATTAAGATCACCTTTGACAATAATTTGGGATATTCCAGATACGTCCCTTAATGTAATAAACGTCATCTTGCCCATCTTTCTAAGATCTTCTATCCAGCCGCCTACAGTAATCTCAGAACCGACAAGGCTTGCTGTAATATCACCTATATCATGTGTCTTGACAAAGCCCATCAATTCTCACCTATTTTCCCAGACCATATCCCAATGTCAAGGTTTCGGGGTATGCATTTATCAGTGCTAATTCCCCTGTTATCTCCCATACTTTGGAGTGCATATACTCTGGTATATCTTGGACACTTGCAGTATGATATCATGTATGGTGCATCCCAAATACTATCTAGTTTGCTCATACTTTTGATTATTATGTACTGTTTATATCCATTAAGGAATGATATGAGCACTAGTGAGTGCAAAATAAATGCAGGTAAATCTTTAGGATATGTGTGGATAAACTAAAGGTAAATTCTCTGTCTGCTGTATATACTACATCACAAGGTCAGGTATATGCAGTAGATGATGTAGATTTTGAGTTAGATGATGGAAAATCAATGGGGATTGCAGGTGAGAGTGCATGCGGCAAGAGCACTTTGGGTCTTTGTATAATTAGGATGCTTCCAGGTAAGGCTAGTGGCAAGATAATTTTTGATGACAAATCCATACTTGACATGCCAGAATCAGACTTTGATGAAGCATATAGGTGGAAAAAAATATCGATGGTATTTCAGGGGGCAATGAACTCTCTTGATCCAGTATTTACTGTCCGGGATCAGTTTCTTGAAGTGTTGCGGCAGCATGGCCTTGAGGGCGATGCTAATAGTATAATATCTGATGCAATAAAGTCAGTAAGTCTTGATGAGGAGGTCTTGAAAAAATACCCACATGAGCTAAGTGGAGGTATGAAGCAACGTGCAGTTATTGCAATGGCATTACTGTTAAAGCCCAAACTGGTAATTGCTGATGAGCCAACTACTGCACTTGATGTACTTATTCAAGCGCAGGTAATTAACTTGATAAAATCCCTTAAAAAACAGGGAATGTCATTTATACTAATAACGCATGACTTGGCAGTACTCTCAGAAGTTGCAGATATGGTAGGTGTGATGTATGGCGGGCACATGGTAGAGTTTGGATCATCTGAGGAAGTTTACTTGCACCCCAAACATCCGTACACCCAGAGTCTTTTAAAATCAATTCCAACATTACATGGAGATAAACCTGCATACATTAGAGGAACACCGCCTAGTCTGCTAGAACCACCTACACAGTGCAGGTTTTTAGACAGATGTCCTGATGCAATGGATGTGTGCAAAAAGGTTCCACCAAAATTCAAGACCGCTTCTGGCTATGTGCGGTGCTGGTTGTATGATGATACATAGGAAAATCATCCTGATGTGTCTGCATGATTAAATCTGTAAGATTGAAATCCACATAACTAAAACTTGTACGGTTAAATCATATATCTTGAGAGATGTATTTTTAATTACTGTGACGTTTAATCTTTAGATTTTTTACAACCATGCCCACAGTTTTGCACTACATGTTAGAGTCATGCTTTGGTATATCTTCTGACTATGGGAAGGCATGCATCAATTATTCGCAACATCTCAGATCGTACAACTTTTTTATCAATTGAAATCCATATTCTATTTTTCTTGATTCCAAATGATATGGTCTGGACTTTTTTTCGCTCCTCCCAGATGAACTCCACCTCACCGAGGCTTTTATCAAAAAATTCTTCCATGTCTGTCTGTATAGCTACGTGGGAAAATTGATATTGTGTGTTTCTTGCATTTAAAAGTGGTTTCATACCCTGTCTTCTGTTGTATGCTAACAGCTTGCCTCCCTTTCCAATTATGCCTACAAACCTGATATAGGGACTGATTGCAATTATCTCGCTACATATACTGGAATAGTCTTTTTTGTACAATCTGTACTTGCTGTATGGAATTGGTATTTTAATGATTGTGCAAGGGTCGTTTTCGTAGCACCGAGAATGCAGGGTGTGGCTTCGTGTCCAGAACAAGTGCCATATTTGACTGGATTCTGGATTCTGGGAAGATATGGCTGGAATGCAAGAATTTTTTTGCTGGCATTCCTGCAGACAGGATTTGCGGGAATATGTCTCTGGCATGAATCCTAGTTTTAGTTAAATACACGAAATGGTTGCAAAGATTGTGGATTTTGCAGATCTATTTCCATTTGCACCTGAAGTCGGTTATCTTGGTTTGGGTTTGGTGAATTTTTTTGGATCTCTAATCCCGTTTGTCCCGTTACCTGGATTCTTACTACTTGCTACAATGTCAGTTGGCGACCAATTCAATTTACATGCCCTTGCACTTTTATCTGCACTCACTGCTACTGCTGCAAAACAGATCATCTTTACTCTGAGTTATGGTGGACGGAGGATAATCAACGAAAAGACCCGAAAAAGAATGAGGCCATTTGAGAGGCTGGTAAAAAGATATGGTGCAGGAGCTGCATTCTTTGCAGCTGCCACACCAATACCTGATGATCTGGTTTATGTTCCTCTAGGTCTTGCAAGGTATGATCCAAAAAGATTTTTTATCGCAACATTAACTGGGAAAATCGTCCTAAGTTATATCATAGTACTGATATCTCACAATTTGGGAATATCACTAGTTGAGCCTTTTTTGGAAAATGTAGAAGACCCAAACTCTATATACATTGGAATAATTGTATTTGGAGCTGCAATGACTTCAATCGTAATACTGTTGCTAAGACTTGACTGGACAAGAATACTGGGTAGGTTTGCACCATGGACTCTAGATGATTATGTGGATGATAAAACTAACAACAAGAACGATTTAGAAAACGACTCCAAGACAAGCGAGATTACTGATAAAAGAAACAATGAAAAAAATAATGAGCGAAACAATGAAAGAAATGATGAAAATAATAATAAAAGAGATGATAAAAATAATGATGAAACTAATGATAATGACAAAAACTCTAAAAACGATTAATCATCAATCTTAAAATTCCAAAACACGTCAGTTGCTTTACTAATACCTACTCTAGTTCCTGACAAAATTTTCCTAGGTTTGACACCATCTGCTATGTATAGTGAAGATTTTACTGTGAGGTCTGTCCCATACTGTTCCTTGGTTATATCCATGGCCTGTGCAAGTTTTGCCGGACCATCACTGATGTTTTTTCTACCATATCTATTACTCAGCATTATGTCAATGCCAGATTTTGGTGTAGCGGCCCGAATAAGCACGGCACCTGCATTCTGTCTTGAACTCTTTGCAACTATGTTAAAACAGTAATGCATTCCGTATGTGAAATACACGTAGGCACAACCGACCTGACCAAACATGATTTGGTTTCGTGCAGTCTTGCCACCAAACGCGTGACTTGCAGGATCATCTGTATGGCCGTACGCTTCAGTCTCTGTAATTATAGCCGAAACCTCTACACCTCTAATTATTCTAACAATTTTTTTTCCTAGCAGGGCTTTTGCAACTGTTACAGTATCTCTACTGTAAAACCTTCTATGGGGTATGCTCAATGTCTGCTGGTATGTCTTTACCGTTTTTTAACTCTGTTATTATGCGGGATAATTTATCAATGTCTGATATTAGCACGTCTAGGAGTTCTCTTCTGTATATTGTCGCTGCCGGATGAACTGTAACAAAGTACAACTGGCCGTCTTTTCTAATGATTTTTCCACGATTCTTGGTAATTTCACTGCCGCCTAGAACAGAGTTAAAGGCTGTATTTCCAAGAACGCATACTATTCTGGGTGATATCACTTGAATTTCTCTTTGTAGATATTCTGCACACGATTCCCTCTCTATACAGCTTGGAATCCTGTTATTTGGCGGCCTACATTTTACCACATTTGTGATATATGTCGAGTCCCTTGACATGCCTGCATGTTTTAGGGCATCAGAGAGTATCTTTCCGGCTACTCCTACAAATGGCTCACCTTGCATGTCTTCACTTCTCCCTGGCGCTTCTCCTACAAACATGACATCTGAGTGCTGATATCCCTTGCCAGGTACTGAGTTTTTACGTGTCTTTGCTAGATCACACTTTGTACATTGAATGACCTCTGATTTTATCTGTGTTATATCATCCATCATAACACGCTCTTAATGGTGGCCTTTCCGCGTATAGTGGGACTACCATTCCCCATGACTAATGGTTGCATAGGATCGCCTTTTCCGCAGTTAGTTATGGGACTTACCAAAAAATCAAAACTACACGCATCTATAGAGTTAAAGAACTCTGGAGCTGTACCTGATACAATCACATCTCTATGCAAGTCAGTAATATTACCATCTTTGATTTTTTCTGCATACTGGCATGATATACTCCAATTATACCTCATCATATCTATTGAAGGTACCTTCATGTTAGATACTAGGTATCCATCTTTTACATCTTTTATGATCTCATCTATGTCGTAATCTCCGGCCTCAATACATGTGCAGGCCATTCTAATTAGTGGCATAAAGTTATAGTTTGTCGCACGCATGTTTCCGGTTGGTGCGGTATTGAAAATCTCAGCTGTCTCCCTACTTTGCATGTGATTTTCCAGTATGCCGTTTTTAACTAGTGTGGTCTTTTCTGCTTTGACTCCTTCATCATCAAAATAGTACCACCCTAAACTATTTTTTATTGTGGGATCATCAAACACATTGAGGTGCTCTGAGCCTATCTTTTCTCCAATTTTCCCACTCCACCAAGCTCCTCCGGCCCATGCCATCTCATTACCAAGCACTCTGTCAGCTTCTGATGGATGTCCTAGAATCTCATGCACTAGTAGAGATGCAAAGTTTGGTCTCATCACTATTGTAGTCTTTTCCTCTTTTACGGGTTTTGTATATGGCAGACTAGATGCTTTATCTGCAATAATTCTGGCAGAATGATACACCGCATCATCCTCTAGGATTCGTTCTATTCCGCCTCGGCCTCCTTCTGTAATATCAACTGACTGTGTAATGCCTCTGCCATGAGTAGTTGCCGCCATGTGGAATACCACATCTGTATAGTTTTGTAATATTGAACTTCCTTCAGAATTTACAAAGTATTTTGAAGTTATCTCATATGCTGGACTGACTGATGATCTTATGATATCTGAATATTCCCATATAGCTCTATCACAGTCTTGTGCAATTTCTAGCATTTCATCTATAGTTGGTTTTTCATGTACCGGGAAATCTATTCTTGCCTTGCTTGCAGGTACGGGTGCAAGATTTACACTGTTTTTTTTATTTTTGGAATAATGTGTAACTGATTTAATTGTATTTTCTAAAATCTCAATCATACCATCAAATGTGTCTGGACTTGATATGGAGCAAAATCCCCACATGCCATTATATAGTATGCGAACCCCAACCCCGTAATGCTGTTCTGTCTTGACAAACTCGATTTCTCCATTCTCAATGTGGGCTGATTTTCTAAAGTGCTCTTCAGCTCTAACATCACAATACTGGACTTTTTTCTCACTTGCATGTTTGATGATTTTTTCTGCTATATCTTGTAGCTGTGAATCCATATTGTAGACATGTTATGGGGCTTTTTAAAAATTCCATTTTACGAGTTGTTGTATAATTCTGTTTTGAGGTACAGAAAACATCCATCTAAAGACCATCTCAGATAGGACTGAGTAACAGATTCGACCTAGCAGTCACATTATATTCTAAAACATTCCAAACTAAACATGTTTCATATATGTATAATTAAAGGATTTTGAGCACACATACTAGTTGCCACTTTATGAGCCTGAATAGTTATGTTTTTTAACAATTAGTTGAATTAATAAAAAGACCAAACTTGTATGACAAATACGATGATGATAAAGTTAAGATTTATTGCAATCCTGACGGTTCTATAATTAGGCAGGATTTGTACGATGAAAACAACAAGCTAAAATCTGAGACTACATACAACTCTGATGGTTCTATAAATGAGCAGAATTTGTACGAATATTATAAAGACGGTGATCTAAAATATGTGACTAGACGCAACTCTGATGGTTCTAAGAAGCAGTTTTTGTACGATGAATCTGAAGACAATAATATAAAATCTGAGACTACATACAACTCTGATGGTTCTATAAATGAGCAGAATTTGTACGAATATTATAAAGACGGTGAGCTAAAATCTGAGACCATATACAACCCTGATGGTTCTATAAATGAGCGGGATTTGTACGAATACTATGAAGACGACGAGCTAAAATCTGTAGCTACACATAATCCTGATGGTTCTATAAAAGAACAGAATCTGTCCGATGACTCTGAAGACCGCAAGATAAAATCTGTGACTACACATAATTCTGATGGTTCTATAAGGGAGCGGGATTTGTACGAGTATTATAAAGACGGTAATCTAAAATCTGTGACTACACATAATTCTGATGGTTCTATAAAGGAGCTGGATTTGGCCGAGTACTATAAAGACGGTAATCTAAAATCTGAGACCACGTACAACCCTGATGGTTCTATAAAGGAGCGGGATTTGTACGAATACTATAAAGACGGTGAGGTAAAATCTGTGACCACATACAACTCTGATGGTTCAGTAAAACAAGAAAAGTAAATCAAGATTCTAGATGGCAAAGATTCTCCCTCAAACTCGATGCTTGGATTAGTTTGATCCTCTGACCGTTGTCTTGTACAACAAATAGCATGAAATGTAGTAATGTAGGGACTAACAAGGAATGTGGTAAAGTCATGACTTCTCTTTAGATATGCTGTAGCGATTTATGCAACAGACATTATTTTACTTTATGTGTTCCAAATTGTTATGCGGGTTTTCCCAAACTCGGTGCTTTTGTTAGTTTGATCCTCTGGTCTAGACATATCCATTACGGGTGATAAATTTGAGGCATATTGGATTCTTTAGCATCCTCAAAATGGGCTTTGGTGCGTAACAGTAACTAACCAACTTTGCATAATTTGGAATTGTCAATGCAATAAACTCCTTGGTATCTTTTGTCCATTCTAGCGCCGCATTTGGAGAAGAACCAAGTGCTGATACATTATAAAAACGAAAATCAAGAAATTTTTTATGAAAATTATTTTTTTATAAGATTTACTCAAAACCAGCCTTATGACTTTACGCCAAAAACCATGTTGACATCGCCAGCTGTGTGATAGTATACGTCCCTGCCCGACGACTCTTCTCCAATCATCAATCCCAGTGAAAGCAGCTTTTTGATTAAATAGTTAAAGTTCTGGGCAGATGGTTTACCAAAGTGTTTATATTCTTTGTTTTGAAACCTTTCTTTTTTGGTCATCTTTTCCAGAATTTCTCTGTCTGAATGTGAAATATTAGCGTTATCGATTCTTTCCCTTGCCATGACTGAAAGTATTTTGATTGCCATCTCTTCTGGAACGATCTTTTCAGAAGGAAATTTTGTATGAAACTTTAACACGAGGTCACTACATCGATTTAGGATGTATCTTGCCTCACTTTTTGATACATCATATAGTATATCTATAACTCTTTTTGGAACTGGTGCTTTGATCTTATCTACTGAAAGGTTTTTAATTCTAAATTTTATCGTGCTGTGGACCTCTTTTTTTGATAACGGGTCAAGTTTTATCGGACTTTCTGTTACCATCTCGCTTACCCTGTTTGCCTTTCCTTCTAACAGTGAGAACAGATTTGGTTTGCCAACAAGTATCCACCATACTCCATCAAATCCCATCATAGTGTCTCTTGTTTTGTTTAAAAATGTCACAATATCCACATCATCAACAATATCCAAGTTGTCAAGCGGAACTATGATGGCACGGTAATTTAGCTTGTTTTTAACAAAATTTATCCATTCATTCATAACTGAAACAATGGGTGCTAGGATGACTGCAACTGGAGATGTTGCATATATTTGCCTACTTTTTTCCTCACCTGTTCCAAGAAACTTTACCTCATCGCCTCCTCTGGACTGGATGATTTGACTCAACAGAGTTTTTGCTTTTTTATGTATGTCAAACCTTTCTAGTCTTCCTGTTTTGTCACATTTTTCAACACTGCTAAACATATTTGAAAAGACTGAAAGAATAAACTGGATAATGCCCATGTTGCCTTCTAGATCTATCTTGTCACATGGAAGGTATCGTTCTAATTCAAATTTGTCATATAGGCCAATATTTACAAAACTTGTCTTGCCTACCCCACTTTACCCTCGACTATTATCATGCCGCCTTTTGTACTAAGAAGAGTATTAAATTCATCAAGCGTTTCTGTACGGCCTACAAACAGTTCTCTGTCGTCTGCATCAATTGAAAGTGGTCTTGGATCATATGGGTTATCAGTTAACCCAAGATCTGCCCAGATGTTGGCCATCATTTAGACTTGATTATGCCAACTTTATAAAAATTATTTTTTTATAAAAAAATTTCTTGACTTTTGTTTTTATAATGTTTGTATGCCTACTGAGCAGAGTATGTTATACTGGTCATTTTACCTCATTTTTAGTAATACTGTATTTATGGAATGGTAAAAACTTGGTAGGCGTGCTACTAGTTTACTGTGAATAGTTCTGGCATGACCTCTGGAATCAAACAAGAATCATTTGAACAACTCATATTTGTGTGCCTATGGTGATATTTTCCAAGATGTCGCTGATAAAACCCAGCAATGTATTATACCTCCATCAAGAACAAACAATTTGACACAATATTGTTTAAAGTATAATATGCATCATCATAAAACCAGAGATAGTAAATGACAAACTGCAAAATAGAAAGAATCGATCGTTATAAGGGATGTCTAACAGGACTTGCCGTAGGCGATGCCTTGGGAATGCCTCTAGAGGGTTCAGAACCAGGTTCATTCATTCCGATAGATGATATGATGGGTGTTGATTCATTTGGGTTAAAACCCGGACAGTGGACAGATGACACATCCATGGCTCTATGTCTAGCAACAAGTTTGGTGGAAAAAAAATCATTTGATCCCATTGATCAACTTGAACGATATATCCTCTGGTATAATGATGGATATATGAGCAGTACTGGGGTGTGCTTTGGTATAGGGTATGCGACACAGACAGCACTGGAAAAATTTCAAGAAACACACGAGCCATACTGTGGTTCTAGTGACCCTGCAACATCCGGAAATGGCTCTATAATGCGTCTTGCACCTGTCCCGCTTTTCTTTGCAGATGATCCAGTAATCGCTGTATCTATGTCTGGCAAGAGTTCACAAACAACACATGCAAGTGTACTTGCAGTCGATGCGTGCAGGTATTTGGGCTCTTTGATATGTGGAACTATCCTGGGAATGGACAAGGAAGAAATTCTCTCACAAGAATACGAACCAGCTCCGGACTATTGGATAAAAAACCCCTTGACAAGT
>JAPOPJ010000152.1 GCA_026712925.1 Nitrososphaerota archaeon | reverse complement strand
TGCCTAGATGATTTGTCGTGGGCTCGTAGCTCAGCTTGGCTGGAGCGTTCGACTGATAAATCTCTCAGAGATCGAAAGGTCATGTGTTCGAATCACATCGGGCCCATATTGTTTTAATATTTTCCAGCCTTGTTTGCATTATTGTACCATACCATCATGTAACTTAACTGTTCTAGATGTTTATCCTCACATATGTGTGCACTTTTAATAAAAATTATGTGTAATTCTCAATTTTCTGTTCCAACGCATGCGTGGTTTGTTATTGTGGTTTCTGCGTTTGTGGTGTTATCATTCTGAGCTAGTTGTATCATGTCTAATTACGTTGATGTCATTGGGGGATAAAACACTCTGTGTGATTCTGCATAACCTTATTCTTTTGATTTCATCTTTGCTGATTTGACATACCCCTCATATTCTAAAATTTTTCCCTCACTGAATCGTTCAAATATGTGATTTAGCAAACGTGCCACAGATGAATGACTTGCTCTTAATTGGGGAACAATTGTAATTTTATTTGCAGACAAAACCCAAATATCAAATGATGATCCATCCAAATAATCCACTAATGAGATGTGAATGTACGAATTTGAATGATATGTGCTAGTTGAAACATGTGTCATTTTTTTCATACTTTGAATAAATCTACTGTTTTGTTCCATATCCTCAAACATGTCATGATCTAGAGCGATGACTAGTGGGGCTGGCCGTGTTTTATCTTCTGTTCTAGAGCGATTTGAATAAAGTTTGAATTTTTTTTCAACGAGTTCTATTATGTAAGGTGTTACTATTTGATAAAATGGAGAAAAACCATATCGAAATCTAAACAGACTGCTTCTGGAAAAATAACACTGCATGCTTTTGTGATCATTTCTTAACAAATGAAATTGAATCTTGTCAATCCATTGATCATTAGAAATGGCATCACCAAATGATTCTTTGTATGGTTTTCCAGTATATGTGACGGCTGATTCTTTTGAATCTATGCTTGTTCCTGTCTGTCTTTTTTTATTAAAACCTATTTTGTGAGATATTCGTTTATACGCTGTTATCTTATCTGTTATAATTTTTAGATTTGATTTATTTTCTAGCATTTCCAAAATCTGTTGAATCTCTTGTGAACTTAAAAATGCACGTGAAATTTCAGGATAAAATGAATTGATAAACGGCCTTAATACAGATTCTACAAAGATATGGGATTCAGTAGTTATTGCAAAATATATTTCTGATTTGGATGTGCTCATTATTAGGACATTTCCAAAATCATCAGAATCCTTTTTAGCTATTTTTATGGAAAAAATACTATCTGTTTCATTTTTAACTCCAAATTTGATGATAAATTTCTCTGTGTTCATCTTTTTCAAAACACCAATAATATCTTTTTTTGAGACTAGTAAAAATATGCTAACTTGATATTTTGGATTCCTCTGTAACATTTCATTTATGTATCTATTGCATGTCTCTGCATCATCATGAGGTTTCTCGTATAGCCAATATTTACTATATTGATACATCATGATTGCTTGTGCATCCTGACTAATTGATATATAACTTTGGAGGCGACTTGTAATGAGTATCGTGTAATGAGTATCGTGTAATGAGTATCGTGTAATGAGTATCGTGTAATGAGTCCCTTGTAATGAGGCCATCTAGAAATGATCTTGGCTTTATTTTCGATATTAACATCAATAATATCCTGAATATGAGGAGGTGGTGGTACTTCCTTGTTATCATACCCTCAAACTAGTATTGTATTATCATCCATGTGTCTTTACTACCGTACTTCACAGTCACGCTTTTGGGGCTTTTGGCTGGCATGTGGGATTTGAGATGCTTGAATTGAGCCATTTCAATTAGATAATTTTTGGTGCGTGGAAATGATTACATGAGCATGACTACAAGACAACAATTAAAATCCACACCTTGGTATCATTTTGTGTGGGCTGGTAGTATAGCCTGGTAGTATACCCGCCTTGCACGCGGGGGGTCATGGGTTCAAATCCCGTCCAGTCCACTTTTTATCAATCTGTTTCTAGGTATGGTAATTCCTGGTTTGAGCGTGTACTTTCAAGTATTTCGGGCATCATTTCAGGCATGGCAGGTGTGCAAATCCTGCGATCAACTGCGAAATTCAATATTACTGGATGGATTTAAATAGGATAAGTTAACGGATTATTTCATGGCAAGCGTAGTAGACGGATGGCCTGTATGGATTCCACTCATTGTTGGTTTGACACCAGGTTTGGTATACTGGTTGGCAATCACTGCAATGAAAAAAAGATAGGATACATTTCTTACCTCTTTTTGTAGTCTGGGCATGATTAGCCAGACATTGTCTTTTTTGTGATCTAGACATCATTTTGGTTAAACCTTGTTATCTTGTTTGTCGATTATATGTTATGTTACACAAATTAATCACCTATTCTGAGATAATGGTATGCGCATACTAATTATGGTGCTTTTAGGGGCAATGCTTTTTCCAGCATCATCTGGTCTATCCCAAGTCTCTGATACTGCCCCAAGCTTGACTATAATGCTTGATAGCAATCCTCCGTATGTGTATAGGGATAGTGATGGATATACTGTAGTAGTAGGACAGGTAGAAAACAATGATGCCATCACGGCAGTTACCAATATACAAATCAGAGCAAACTTTTATGATGATACAAGTGTGGAACCACTTGAATCTAGTTCGGGCAGTACTGTGATAGATGTAATTCCATCGTTGGGCTCCTCACCATACGTGATAAAATCAAAATCTCCCAACTCTGAGATTACCCAAGTTACCGTACATCTTGACGGGTTTGAACCATCCCCTTCAAAACTACAACAGATGACAAACCAAATAGGCAATTTACTATATTCAAATGAGGTGCTGTATTTTTCTGGAACAACATATAGTGCAGATGCGTCATCTTCTAATACAGCTGTGCATGTTGCATTTTATGACGGGTTTATCCCTCCCAGAATATTACAGGTATTTAGTATAAACTTGGGTGATATACCAGCTGACGAGCAAGTCAACTTTGACTTTGAGGAAATAATACCCAGACAAGCAGTAGGATTTTACATATTTTCAGAATCTGATACGTTTGACTCTGATATGATTAGTCTAAAGATTCCAGAATCATCAACACTTACAAAACTAGTTACCATAAGTAATGTATCACTCAGAGATGATGGGGGGAATAGCATTCAAGATGCCAGAGTTGGTCTTGAGGCAAGCATCCAAAGTGAATCGTGGATACGCTTCTCTGCTGACCAGCCAACAAATGAAACTGAATACACGTACTATGTCCAAGTAAAGAGCCTCGGGGAAAAACCATACGTCGAGTTTCTAGGAAAATATGATGGTGTATATACTACTGCCGGTACTGCATCCCAATCAGTCACATGGATTCCTGAAAACCCTGGAGCGTATTTCATTGAGACATTTGTCTGGGATAGAAACAACATGCCAATATCTGATCCAGGACCGTTTGCTCTGGTAAGTGTGAAATAGTATAGTCTGGCATTATATGGTATGGCAAACTTTGAGCTAGTAGCTACCGGGGGAACATTTGATATAATACATCAGGGACACAAAACTCTCCTTGCCAAATCCTTTGAGATATCAAAAGATGTGATAATAGGACTGACAAGTGATGAACTCTCTGAGCAAAGAGGTAAAAATATTCTCAACTGCTATCAAAAGAGATATGATATCCTAACAGAGATGATACATGAACACTTTGGTGGGCATTCCTTTCAGATAAATAAACTAGAAGATGACTTTGGTCCGGCAGTACTTGAAGAAGGTGTACAGGCACTAGTAGTAAGTAGTGAGACACAAAAGCAAGGAGATGTTCTTAATGAAATGCGCGCTAGACGGGGCTTGTCGCCAGTTGATATAGTTGTAGTTCCAATGGTTCTAGCACAGGATGGCAGGCGCATCTCTACTACAAGAATCAGAAATTCCGAGGTGGACGTAAATGGAAGCTTGCTACCAATTGACAAGTAGATTGCTTATCTTTGAGCAGTCCAAATAAATCCTAATTTCTGAGATATAAAACCACATGGCAATAATCAATAACATGCTTGAAAAGATTGACTCTGATGTTTCTATGCTCAAGCAGGGCTTGCAGCCTGAAAACTTGGCATTTTGGTATGATAAAATCATCCGAGAGACAAGAGAGATGGCACCGCCGTGGCTTCAAGACAAGATAAATGCAAAACAAGACCCAATACTGCCTATGAAGTTTAATCTAGATATATCAAAGCGGGCAGTCAGGTATTTCATGATGGTAGTAGATGAGAATTTGGAGTACATGCCCTACTCTACGAAACTATACTTTCTAAAGGTCCAAGAGATTCTAGACTCTGAGACCGACAAGCCACTCATCTAGTATGCAGTGTTATGTGGGCTGATGTCATACTATTGACACTATACCACTGATGCCATACTATTGACACCATACTGCTGATGCCATGCCATTAACACTTTAATTATAATGGTGCCAAACATCATTTATGAATGGCGACCTAAAGGCCTTGGGACTGAGCCTCATAGCGATGGTTGGCGTAGTGGCATTCTATGTCGTGTTTTGGTCCTAAGTGTCATATCTGTAGTGTCAGGCTTTTATGATCTCTACCATAGTTCCGCTAGTTATTGCCTGCTGTATCTTGTGATTCCCTTCAAGCACTGACTGTACAAAGTCTGCAAATACCTCTACATTTGATTCGTCTCTCAAAAGTATACTATGAGCTGATTTGTCTTTGAGTTCTATGACAATCTCGTCTTTGACTGTATTTAGAATAGATACTATGTTTGTTTCTGCTGAATCTTTAACAAATATTAGACTAGCAAGTTTTTGCGCCTCGTATTTGTCATCACAGTATATTCTAGCCCTCATTTCTCATCAAGCAGAAATTGGTTTAGCGTATCTCTTGCCTTTTCGCGCTTTTCTTGGTGAATGCTAAGAAATTTGTTTATCTTTTCTACTAGTATGGATTTGAGCTCACCTGTAAGCATTTTGCCTGATTTATAGTCCTCATAAATTGATTTTAATTTTGCATCATCAGGCTCAAAAAATATTCGAAGATACTGAAATGACACATCAATGTCTGGATTTCCTCCAAGCTTTCTGTGCTGTTCAATATCGGGCTGGCCTCCAGAGAATGCATACTTGTTTATCTTTTTTCTCACCACACCTGGAGTGTCTGTAGTGTATATGGTACCATTCTCATCTGATGCAGACATTTTTCCTCCCGGACCTCCAAGTCCTGGAATCATTATATTGTGAATTAGTGCTGGTTTTGTCTTTCCAATTTTGGATGCTATATCTCTAGTTAATCTAAAGTGCGGGTCTTGGTCTACACCAAGTGGTATCAGGACTGGCATGTCCTCTATAAAACATGGTGCTGATTGGAGTGATGTGTAAAATATCATGCCTATATTTGTCTCATTTGTAAATCCAAATGTTGCCTTTGTGTTTGAAAAGTTGATTTTTTTTGCGACTCGTGCGGCAATTGGGTATAATGTCCCTATATCTCTGGTGTTTATGATTATCTTTGTATTTTTCGGATCAAACCCCAGTGCGATAAAGTCAAGTGCATTTTCGTATGCAAATTTTTTTGTCTCCTCCAGTGTAGTATCTTTGGAGTAGAATTTTTCATCATCTGTAAGCTGAAAATACATCTTTACCCCAAACTTTTCTTGGAGCCATTTTGCAAATACCCATGGTACTAAATGTCCAATATGTGTGTGGCCTGACGGGCCCCTACCTGTATACAAAAAGAACCCATTCCCCTTTGTGTATTGTTCTAGTATGCGGTCCATATCTCGGTGTGAAAAGAATATGCCCCTTCTTAGCATAAAATGGTCTTGACCTGCTATTGTGGTAATTTTGTTTGATAGGTCTGGAGTGATTTTCTGTGTACCGAATTTTTTTATCAGTTTGTTATAGTCAATATCGCCCTCTACGTGCCAGGGAGTCACAACAAAGTCGTCAGCTGACATTCAATCTGACTTGGGTTAAGGTTTAAAAAGTCTTTTTCAAACTTTTTGCTGTGACACAAATATTACATGATATTGAAAAAAGAATCATCACATCTCTGAGGGATAATTCCCCGCAGACATCTCACAATCTTGAGATATCTACAGGACTCTCAGCAGACCAGATTCGACGCGGAGTGGAATGGCTCAAGCTCAAGGGATTTGCAAATATTGCAGAGTCACAAAGTGTGCATTACATCTTGGGTAAGAATGGACTAGAATCACTTGAGAATGGATTGCCAGAGAGGAGATTGCTTGATTCTTTGGCAAACGGCCCACAAAAGCCTGAGTCCCTACAAAAGGTTTTGGGTGATGCATTTGGGCCTGCTGTAGGAATGGCAAGAAAAAATGGCTGGATTGATACATCAGGTGGTGTGATATCTCTGAATCATATCCCTACGCAACTACCTGGTGAAAAATCAATTAAAATTATAAGTAAAAGTAGCATATCTGAAGGGGGTATCACATCTGATGATTTGCAACATCTTTTGAGGCGGCCTGACTTTGTAGTTCAAAAGGTGGTAAAAACTAGAGATATATCTCTTACAGAAAAGGCAGCATCCCTTGAACTATCTGGGAATGATTCAGCAATAGATGTTGAGGCACAGGCTCCTCGGATACACATTGCAAGGAATCATCCATTAAAGGATGTAATAAATGAGATACGCGAGACATTTGTCACACTGGGATTCTCTGAGATTTTGGGAGCATTGTCTCAGTCTAGCTTTTGGAACTTTGATGCACTATTTACACCGCAGGACCATCCTGCACGAGAGATGCAAGATACATTTTATCTTGATGGGGTTCGTGCAGAAAATTTTGCAAGTAAAAAGCAGATTAGCAATGTGGAACGATCTCATAGGAATGGGTGGCACTATACCTGGAATGCTGCTGAATCTGCAAGGATGGTTCTTAGAACACATACTACATGTGTCACTATAAAATACTTGGCAGAGAATCAACCTGATGAGGCAAGAATATTTTCTCTAGGTCGTGTCTTTAGAAATGAAAAGGTCAGCTATAAACATCTAGTAGAGTTTAACCAAGTTGAAGGAGTTCTTGTAGGAAGTGGAGCTACATTGCGTAATCTTATGGGGATTCAAAAAGAGTTTTACAAAAGGATGGGGTTATACAAGGTAAAGTTTTGGCCAACATTCTTCCCATATACCGAACCATCACTTCAAACTATGGTGTATAATGATAGGCTTGGAAAGTGGGTCGAACTCTTTGGGATGGGAATATTCAGACCAGAGGTAACTAAACCGCTTGGAATAACAAAGCCTGTCTTGGCATGGGGTGGTGGTATTGAGAGAATTGCCATGCTAAAGTATGGCATTGATGATGTGAGGGACTTTTATGCAAATGATATGGAATGGCTTAGGAGTGCATCGCGATGCCGGTAGTGGAACTGTCATATTTGATGCTACAAAAGTTGGTATCTGGGGCATCAAAAAAAGAGATTTCAAAAGCACTTCCGTTTTTGGGCCTTGATATCGAGTCTGAGAATGGTGATGCTATACGGGTAGAGTATAGTCCAAACAGACCTGATTATTCCACCATATATGGCATATCACTTGGCTTGCAAGGCTTGCTTGGCATATCTAAGGGGATGATTCCACTCAAGGTGAGAAAGGGCCATGCTGTTATATCTGTAATCCCCAAAGTGAGCAGAATTAGACCATACATCACTGGAGTCATTGCGCGAGGAGGTAAAATGAATGGCAAACTACTCTCAGAACTCATTTCTATGCAGGAGGATTTGCACTTTGGTATAGGCAGGAGGCGTAAAAAAGCATCCATAGGCATTCATGACCTTGCAGGTGTGGCATTCCCACTACAATATACTACTGCAAAACGTAACCACCGATTTGTGCCGCTAAACTCTGATGATTCACTTGATATATCGCAGATTCTCGCAGACACTGATGTAGGAAGAAATTATGGTGAGATATTAAAAGACTTTGAGGATGTTCCCATATTATATGATGCAAAAGGAGATACGATATCATTTCCTCCTATAATTAATGCATCATCAACTACTGTTACTACTAGTACCAAAGATCTCTTTGTAGAGGTTACTGGGACTAGCCGTGATGGTATAGAAAATGTGCTCTCTGTAGTGGCTATAACATT
>JAPOPJ010000083.1 GCA_026712925.1 Nitrososphaerota archaeon | reverse complement strand
TGTCATTTTCGGACTCTGTTATTTTCATCACTCTATTCCACAGGGTGTCACCCTCATAATATGTTAAAAAGACATAGATGAAATGATTCGTTGCAAAGTCTGGGTCTAGTGCGATTCCAAGCAAACCACCATTAAAGACATCAGCTGCCCGCAGTGTGACTAGCGGTTCTTCGAGGAGTGTACCATTTTGGACTACCCTTACTGCACCACTTCTCTCAGTGACATAGACTATATCACCATATACAGCAATAGAGCGTGGCTTTTCAAGATTTTCTGCCAGGATATCAACTGTATTATCTTGTGGCTTTTCAGAGGGCGGTTCTGGGAGTGGGATGGTACTATCAGGGGAGCTAAGTACAAATGCAGAAAATGCAACTGCCGCTGCAACTGCAACAATGCTTAGCTTTTTGTCCACAGGTATGAAATCAGGTCAGATTCTATTAAGGTTCTTCGAGGTTTGTGTGTGTAGGTGTATGTGGCAGATGTAGTGTGGAGTGTATGTGTGCATGTGTGTGGGTAGAGCCGGGTCGGATAGGTTCTGTGATAATGTGGAGTGATGTGGTGTGGTATAGAATCGTGTGGCGTGATGTGGAATGATATGGTGTGGAGTAGTGTGGAGTGATTAGCAGGCGATTCCAAGATGACTATTAGGAATGGTGAATCAATTCCTTGAGTATCTCAGTCTTTGATTGGATTATAAAATCTAAATTCAATAGTGCAGAATGTGTCTTTAGAGTAAAAGTGTGTTAATTTCTCAAACACGATAATTATTTTATGATGTACCATGTTTCTACAAGATTGCTTTGTTTTGATATACAATCTCAGGATTGATAGAGTTTTTGATATTTTTTAGTACGTTCCTGTATTTTTTGTTCTACTTTGAGTAATTCATCCATACTATTCTCATAATACTGGAGATCATCCACAGATGTCACATCTATAGTATCACCGTATCGTTCAGATTCACTGTTATCCATGGGTATAATTTTATTCCAAGATGTGTATAATTCATCATCAACTTTATTTGTAGTTGATTTTTTCTCCATATCTTGAAATCTTTGCCATTCTTTACACAATTCATCCCATGCTTGTTTCTTTTCAGGGTAACTATCAAAGGCCATCCATTTTGAGAGCAGTGCGTCAACTTTATCGAATTTGCCTGCATTCCAAAGTTTTTTGATAATGGTTTCTTCCTCGATGTGTTCGTAAAGCATTGCGTATAATTGATGTATATTGGTGGCAGTATGTACTTTGAACCATTGCTGTATTACATCAGATAGTGAATCAGAGTCATCCATTGCAGTATCAATAGATAATCTGATTGCTTTTAATGGCAAGACCAATTGTGCCCCGTTTGCATGAATCATAAATTCTGCGGTCAGCATTGCAGTTCGCTTATTTCCATCACTGAGTGTGTGAGCTTTTGTTAATGTCTCCATTAATGCAGCTGCCTTTTGATAGAGTTCTGGATATTGTTGATGTCCAAATATCTCCATTTTTGGCTTTTCAAGTGCAAATTGCAGCTGCCCTTCATTTACAAAACCAACGTTCATGTTGTAACGTTTATTCATTTGCTCAACGATGTTTTTGACGTTTTGCAGAGTTGGGTAATACATCTAACTAGATCTCTGCCAGTCGATTATAGACTTTAAAGTGTCTATCTAGTAATTTGTTGATTAATTCTACTTCCTCCTGTAAAGTAAGGGATTCTTTTGGGACAAATGCACGTAATCTATCAATGTCTCTTTTCATGCTTTCAATACACCATCATAATGTAAAACAACCTTTGGTATAAACTTTGTATAATTAGCAGATTCAACAACAAATTTAACATGTTTAGTGCTCTGGAAACGTAGTCCCGTGCTAAATGAAAATAGATTATGACTGGTAGTCACAAAATAGCTAAAAGGTTTAGTCACGAACTAGAGTGTGATAGTATGATGGGTGTTGCACCGATGTCTTATCAAACGAGAAAACATCCACTGTACTGTGGCAGTTGGTGTTTGA
>JAPOPJ010000199.1 GCA_026712925.1 Nitrososphaerota archaeon | reverse complement strand
TATTGACGGTGTAAACACAACTGTATTTATCACCACACTAACCTTTGACGGGGATCAAGTATCACCTAGTTCTACGGGTTCCATGTACATACAGCATGCAGATCACTATCTGGCATTTATACATGTGAGTGACGGTCAGAACTAGACCGGTAGTAATCGTCCATCAATACAAGACACATGGATACATGACACATCAATACAAGATACACCAAAAATAACAGCATACACAACTAGATGTTTTTCTGAAATGACATATACATGTAACACTCACACATCGTGTCGCACACATCGCACCACATCATGCACCATATACAGCACCACATCATATTACACATCATGCTACACACATCAGGACATCCACACTGTACCATACCACCACATCATCAGTCATACCAACAGATCACCAGCCACACCATCATGACATACCAGCCCAACATACAAGCCCGGCAAACCACATCATACTAACACATCATACTAACCATATCATACAAAGCACATCATACGAACCAACAGTATAAAAGCTAAAAACCTGATGAAATTGTAATGATAGCAAGCCATATTTGGGAGAATCGCTCACTTATCAGAACATTTGCCATAAATGATCTAGTCATTCGCTACAAGGGCTCACTACTTGGAGCATTGTGGTCATTCCTAGAACCCATACTCATGCTTGGGATTCTCTACCTGATATTCTCGCATGTCTTCAAGTCAGACATTGAAAACTATCCATTATACCTCTTGCTAGGAATCATAATGTGGAATTTTTTTACCCGCTCTACTAGTATGGGCCTTGGAAGCATACTTGCAAGAACAGGCATAGTTAATCAAGCATACTTTCCAAGAGATGTACTCCCCATTAGTGCCTGTGTTACAGCATGTATCATGCTAGGAGTAGAGTTTGTTATTTTTTTCGGATTCGTCATAGGATTCCAGTTCGTACCATCATATACGATTCTCATCTTACCTGCACTAGTAGCACTGCTATTTTGTATGACACTAGGAATGTCATTTATTCTCTCAATAGCATATGTAAAATTTCGCGACGTACAAAATGTCTGGGCTATTGTAACATATGCGGGATTCTTTCTGAGTCCAGTAATATATGACATTAGCATATTCCCAGATAATATATCTCAGATATTATTGCTAAACCCTATGGCACAGTTCCTTGACATGGCTCACGGTGTTGCATTATACGGACAACTACCATCAGTATTTGCACTTGCATACACGGGAATCATATCTATAGGAGTACTCATAGTAGGATACATTATATTCAAACATTACGAGTTTAAGATAGTTGAGGAATTATAGCAATCACTCAGAGAATGCAGTAGAGGTGGACTCTGTAAGCAAGAGATTCCACACAAAAGACAGGGACTCTATATTCAGTAGGCCAGGTAATAACCCAGAGATAACCATACTAGATAATGTGTCATTTTCAGTCAAAAAGGGAGAGATGTTTGGCGTAATAGGCAGAAACGGTATAGGTAAGACCACACTACTACGTATGATTGCAGGCATATACAAACCTGATTCGGGCCAGATAAACACATACGGGAGTATGGTACCACTATTATCCCTCGGGACAGGATTCAATCCAGAATTATCGGCTAGGGATAATGTGATATTTTATGGAAAAATTCTAGGATTCTCCCACAAAGAGATTACTGGAATGCTAGGAGAGATAATAGAGTTTGCAGAGCTAGAAAAATTCAAAGATACAAAACTAAAAAAATTCTCTACCGGTATGGCAATGAGACTTGCATTTGCAACTGCCATCCAGATAAACCCTGACATAATACTCATTGATGAAATACTCACAGTCGGCGACCAGTTATTCCAAAAGAAGAGCTATGACACATTCATGAAATTCAAAGAAGCAAAAAAAACCATCGTATTTGTAACACATGATCTCAACTCTGTAAATAGTCTGTGTGATAAAGCCATTTTACTAGAGGGAGGAAAGATAGCAAGCGATGGCCAGCCAAGTAAGGTGGTAAATGATTATCTTGGGATGCTGGATGCCGAAAAGACATGAAGATTCTCCTGCTTACACAATTCTTTTCAGATACACGCGGGGGAGGCGAATACGTCTTTTCCCTACTTGCAAAAAAGCTAGCAGAACACGAAAATGAAGTATGGGTAATTACAAACAAGATAGTAAAAGAGCAATATATAACTGAGAAAAACATCCACATCATATTTGTAAAACCTACATTACAATACGCAGGTGGCATGCCAGCAGGATTCTCAGAGAATATCAGATATGCAATAAATGCCATAAGAGCTGGAAGAAAGCTAGCAAAAGAGAATGGTATTGATATTATCCACTCTAACAACTTTGCCCCTGCACTTGCAGGATCACTTCTCTCATCAATTACATCCATTCCTCACATTACAACCATCCATGATGTCTTTTCAGCATGCGGCAAAAACCACTGGAAACAGTGGGGCGCACAAGCTAGCATCTCTAAAATTGGCATCATGCTAGCACCACTCTTTGAAAAACTCTCAGTGAAATTACGCATGAAATGCATACATACTGTAAGTGAGGCAAGCAGAGACGACTTGGTAAAGCTAGGTGCAAAAAAGCCAATACATGTGATACATAATTCAATATCTGGAAATACCGTATCTGGGAATGCCACACAAAATCAGCAATTCGTATCTGTAGGTAGGCTAGTCTTTTACAAAAATTTAGAGATAGTAATAGATGCAATAGGTATAATCAAAAAAAAGCACCCAAAAGTCAGATTAATCATTGTAGGTGATGGGCCATATAGAGAAAAACTCGTAGAGCATGTCTCCAAGCTAGGACTAGAATCAAGTGTGATATTTGCAGGATATGTGAATACAAAAGAAAAGACACAAATCATCTCAGAGTCGGCGGCCATGGTATTTCCAAGCACATGTGAAGGATTTGGGCTTGTAATACTAGAGGCATTTCTGCAAAAAAAGCCCGTGCTAGTCTCAGACATAAAACCGACATCAGAAATTGTAGATGATGAAAAGACCGGCTATGTAATAGAACCACAAGATGCTGCTTTATGGGCAGAAAAAATGTCTGCATGTATTGAGAATCCTCAAAAGATTTCAGAGATGGGAAATAATGGTTATGATACACTAGAGTCAAGGTATAATCAGGATATAATGTATGAAAAGATAATCAAAATGTACAAACAGTACAAGTGATGTCAAATACATCACAAGATTATCAAATTAAAAATATAAAATTCTAGTACACGAGATCAGCTGCATTACCCAATATAGTCCACTTGCCATCTTGGATAGTCCATATGGCATATGATGTAGAGTTGAGATCACCGGCTGCATTGAGTTTTGTTGAACCTACTGCGCCGATATGATTCTCAGATACAGGTATGAGATTTGCCTTGACTGCCGCAGTATCAGTAGTGCCAGCTGCCTCCATTGCAAGGCCTGCTAGCCATACAGCATCATACGAACCATACGCATAGACATTTGGAATCCTTCCAAACTCGGACATTATCTTTTCAGTTACCCTCTCTTTTGCAGGAGTGTCAAGTGCTGCAAACTGGACTGTAGTAAAGTTGACTGATTGTGCAAACTCTAGTCCTATTGGATCCTCAACGAGGCTTTGTTCGTTGGTACTTCCATCAGAGCCAAACCACATTACAGTGTCCAAAACATCATGACTTGAAGCTGATTGCATGAATAATGTTACCTCTGCAAATGACAAAATCAGAACACCTACATTCTCAGCACCGTACTGATCAGAATACATCTTGACCTTTTCTGCAAGAAGTGAAGCAGATGAAGCAAATTCAGCCACCTCTGGGTTGTACCTAATACCTTCATCAAGTATTCCTCCTGCCTCTGTGTATGCTCTTGCAGTTGCCTCATACAGACCATCACCCCATGTGTCGCCTCGCCACACTGGAACTAGTACATCAATATCATTTGATAGTACGAGTGCAGATATTACAGGTCCTTGGTTGTTGTCATCAGGCGCTGTCCTGAATATGTTGTCTCCCTCAATTGCTAGTGATGGAGCAGTACTGGAATAACTAATTAGTAACATGTTATTTGCAGTTGCATATCCAGACAAGTTTCTGAGGTTAGAGCTAGATGCCGGGCCTACAACTATCTTTGCACCCTTGGCATGCATTGCAGTTACTTTCTCAAGTGCAATGACTGGACTTGTCTGAGAATCCTCAACTATTGCGTTGAGGCTCCAGTTGCTACCTTTATCTGCCAAATATGCATTAAAATCATCTACTGCAAGTTCTGCACTTATTCTCCTCTCCTCACCATGGCTTGCCAGATCTCCAGACAGTGGGAAGAGCATACCAATATCAACGACACCTTCAAGTGTACTCTGAGTCATCATGGAATCACCCATCATGGACATATCAGATGAACTGCCAACTACCAGCCACTGATCATCACGAATAGTCCATACTGCATACTCTGAAGAGTCAAGGTCACCAGCTGCATTGAGTTTTGTTGAACCAACAGAGCCTACAAAGTCTGCTGCTACTGGTAGCATGTTGTCAATTACTGCACCAGTATCAGTACTGTTTGCCGCCTCCATTGCAAGGCCTGCTAGCCAGATTGCGTCATACGTACAATATGCATATACTGTTGGCACTCTGCCAAGCTCTTCTACTATTTTGTCATTAACCTTTTGGGTTATATCATTTCCAGATGCCGCAAATTGCAAAGTTGTAAATTCTGTGTCATAAGCAAACTGTAATCCTATTGGATCATCTACTAGACTCTGAACATTTGTACTTCCATCAGAGCCAAACCATTTCACACTACTTAGTACATCATGAGCTTCGGCTGACTGCATAAACTGTGTCACCTCTGCAAATGC
>JAPOPJ010000234.1 GCA_026712925.1 Nitrososphaerota archaeon | reverse complement strand
TTTGTTGTTCTATTGATCCGTCATGGTTGTAGTAAGTCTCAGATTTTCTGTTGCCGTTGCCATCGTATAATGTCTGCCATTCTTTTACTCCATCAGGACCGTACCTAGTGTCAGACTTTCTGTTGTCGTTGTCGTGATACTCGTACAGGGTTTGTTGTTCTATTGACCCGTCAGGGTTGTAGTTAGTCTCAGATTTTCTGTTGCCGTTGTCGTAGGATAGTGATTGCCATTCCATTGATCCGTCAGGATAGTAACTAGTATCAGATTTCCAGCTGCCGTTGTAGTAGTATTTGGATTGATGTTGTATTGACCCGTTAGAATAATACCCAGTTTCAGATTTCAGGTTGCCGTTGTCGTGATATTCGTATTCATACAAAATTTTCTCTTCTATTGATCCGTCAGGATTATACGTGGTCCTAGATTTCGCATAGCCATCATCATCGTATGTGTACTGTACTTTTGACCCGTCAGAATAGTAACTAGTTTCAGATTCTGTGTTGCCGTTATCATCGTATAGGGTCTGCCATTCTTTTACTCCATCAGGACCATAACTAGTCGTAGATTTTCTGTTGCCGTTGTCGTGATATTTGTATAGTATTTGCCATCCTATTGATCCGTCATGGTTGTAACTAGTTTCAGATTCTGTGTCGCTGTTGTCGTTGTATAGTGCCTGCCATTCTTTTACTCCGTTAGGACCGTAACTAGTCTCAGATTTTCTGCCGCCGTTGTCGTGATATTCGTACAGTGTTTTATGTTCTATTTCCCCGTCAGAATTGTAATAAATCCGAGATGTCTCGTTGCCGTTATCATCATATAGGGATTGATTGGATATCTGACCTTCAGAATCATATTCAGTACGAGATTTCAGGTTGCCGTTATCATGATATTCGTACAGTGTTTGCCAGGTTATTGTTTTCTCAGAA
Source organism: Nitrososphaerota archaeon (assembly GCA_026712925.1). Lineage (GTDB taxonomy): Archaea > Thermoproteota > Nitrososphaeria > Nitrososphaerales > Nitrosopumilaceae > JAPOPJ01. The sequence goes on along the minus strand of JAPOPJ010000234.1, from coordinate 17,175 downwards.
TTGTATGTAGTCACAGACTTTTCATTGCCGTTATCATGATATTCGTACAATATTTGCTTCACTAATGACCCGTCAGAATCATAAGTGATTGCAGAACTTATCTTGCCGTTGTCATCGTACGTGTACTTTGTTTGCCATGCTATTTCCCCATCAGGCTGATACTCAGTGTAAGATTCCTCGTCACCGTTCTCATGGTACTGGTACTCAAACAAGATTAATCCTCCAAGTGCATAATAAGCAGTTGCCTTTGTATTGCCACTTTCATAATACGTGATCACTGCTGAGATTGACCCGTCAGGATGATACCAAATTGTAGATTCCATGTTGCCACTCTCATAATACGTCACCTTTGATGCCAATGATTTATCAGAATTGTACCAAGTTATAGATTCAAGGATGTCCAAACCAGTATCGACATTCTTGTAATACTTGTATGCGTTTTTTGTATATACTGTCCCGTCAGAATTGTACCAAGTTATAGATTCCACGTTGCCGTTTTTGTCATAAGTGCTTAGTGTAGATGCGGTTCCATCAGGATAGTATGTTGTGTGGGATATATGGTTACCATTTCCATCATACAGGAACTGCCGCTCCATTGACCCATCAGAATTACGATATTGGGTAACATGCTTTATGTTACCATCAGGATGAAAGTGAGTTTCAGATGCCTTGATGTCATTTCCGCGATACCCGAATTGCCGCTCTATTGCACCATTAGAGTAAAAAATAGTAAAGGAGTCAATCTCACCATCATTCCTAAATATGGTTTCCCACACAGTTGACCCATCAACGGTGGTTATCGACATCACACTCATGCCATCAGTGTGGCACTCACATGGAAATGGTTGCTCCACTGTCCCATCAGATTTGTAAAATATGCGAATCTCATCATCCAGAGTTCCATCATTATCATATTCCCAAGTAGTGATTTCTCTTTGCCACCAATCATCACCTGCACCATGAAAACCATCAAGTCGTGACTTGTTTCCATCTTTGTCATATTCTATGTCAATTCTGGCATCATGCTCCTGAATCCACTCTGTTGACTCCATCAGAGTTCCATCAGTCCTATATTCTACGACTTTAATCACATCGCCGTTCTGATTATAATCTGTGGCCTTTTTGATAGTGTCACCATCATCATGATATTCGTAATCTGTAGATGTACTGCTAGATGTTGTAAGTTCTACTCTTTCACCAAATTGAGACTGTGCATAAACTCCACCTAGCTCGACTGCAAAAACCACAAAAAAGCCGACCAAAATCCCAACAAATAACACGGACTTCATGAGCCTATCAAGTCATGCTATTAAAAATAGGTACTTACCATTCTGGTCCTTTGTTGTTTTGAATGCTAAACCCATTCTGTATCCCAGCATATAGAATAATGCATAATTTACCTCATATGATTTTGATATGATTCACAGGCATGACTTGCCAGTGTAATTCCCCCTATGACTTGCCCCCAGCACGAACACATGAGAAAAAAAGAAAAACAAGTACATACAACAACACTTGTGAGCATACAAATACTCCAGTACGAGTTTTTAGGACCGATAAGCCTTGGCGAATGGGGCCCTCCTATGGAGAAGGTAGTATACCTAATTTTTGGTCGTGACAAGGACACTTTTAGAATCATATATGCTGGTGACTGTGAAAAGACTGTCGAAAAATCATTCTTTGTAGACAATCCAGATTTCAAGTGTTGGATAAGTCAGGCAGGCTCTGAAAAGTCACTGTACCTTGCAATATTACCCCTTTTTGAGGCAGGAGATGATCAAAGAGAACACATACTCAAAAAGATAATTGCCCATTACAAGCCAGCATGCAATGATACTGGAATATCTGAACAGCCACCATACAAGGTTGGCTCTGGAGAGTGATTCTAGAATGTATAGCATAAAATCAATACCAAACACAACTCGTAGATACAAGACACATCTCTGAAATACATCATGCTTTAGTAGTGAGTGGCGAGTCTGTAAAGTGCGGCTCAGCTTTTTGTATTATTTTGAACTTTAAACAGTTGCAGTAAGAGCTCGTCCAACGCTTTTTTCATGTGTGAAAATTCATCTACAGAGTGCATCTGTCCTTGAATTAGTGCCCTCAAAATCTGGATCACACCCTTTTGAAACTCATCTTTTGCAAGAATCTCCATTGCGTTAAGCTTGGACAGCATATTGTCTAGATCTTCTAGCATTTCATCAGATGGCTTGTGTTTTTCCATATATTGTAGTTGATTTTTGCCATATTAATTGTGATGGATGTCAATTTACTAGGACAGGATTCACCATACAGTGGGATTTGCCATACAAGGTATGATATCTGATATTATAATACCATAGTATTCAGATAACACTGCTGAGAACAGAAAAACCTGCCAACGCACAAAGCTTTAAGACTTACAACGTGCTAGTTTTTACAGGTAAATGCACAAAGGCTTTGTACTGTTAAATTGTGATCTTGGAGCAGAGGAATTTATCGTAGACGAGCTAAAACGCATGCAACAAGTTAGCAACGCATATCTTACATTTGGCGCATATGACGTTATTGCAGAGATACATACTGTAGATCAGGCAGAATTTGAAAAGACCGTTGGAACCATCAGAAGACTGTCAAGAGTAGTAAGCACCATGACTCTTAACGTGATAAATCCCGAATAATTGTTATATGAGGGAACAAATTTTACATCAAAATGGAAATGATAGAATACGAGGGTTCTGTATGGGCAATCAACCACAACAACCCTGAGCCGCTAGTTAATCATGCGTTGCACACCCTAGAAAGACACGGTGTAAAAAAAGATGATATTGTTTTAACAGATGCACCTGAAAATGTCAAGGTAGGTGCAATAGTAGTTGAAATTTGGCCATACCACCTTGATGTGGCAAGGGTAAGAACAATAAGAAACGAGTCATTTATCAGCGGTACTGTAATGACTATAGAACTAAAACTAGACGCAAACGGTAATTACACTGATTAAGATTGAAAAAGAAAAAGAAACAAAATATCACCCTTGTAGTAGTAGCAGCAGTAATTGTAGGGGCAGTGATATGGTACAATTATTCAGCCGAACAGACACGTCAAGAAGGGTTTGTTTTTGGTAATGAATTATCACAGATTCAAGAAGAAGTGATGAATCTCCAGATGTCATTTAACTCAAAGATTACACAGTGGGATGAAGGCGACCTAGAGATGCAAGAATTGCTAAAACATGCAGACTCACACTTTGAGGACTTGGGTGATATTATAAACATGTATGACCAGCTTGCACCCCCGCAACAGTTTTCTGCCTCAGTAGAGCTCTTCAAACTATCAACTGATTCGCAGCTGCAAAGCGACATGCACTATATAGAGTGGATAAGAACTGGTCAAGAATCAGACAGGATAAGATCAGATTCGCTACTTCAAGAATCGTTTGATTTTGAAATGATGGCATTAGGTGAATTTAACAGAGCAAAAATAGGATACAAAGAATACGATGGTGAGCCAGAAAAATTCGTAGCACCAGATGCCGATATCACAAGTAAAGTAAACAAGATATGGCAGAACATGAAAGAAAAATGTGAATCTGAATCAACATCACAGGAAGAAGCAGACCTGTGTACCAATAAAGCATCTGCATGGCGAGCAGAGCATCTGCCATAATGACTTAACTGTAGTGACTTAACTGTAGTGACTTAACTGTAGTGACTTAACCACAATCTTCTTTAAAGTTGACTTGCTGACAAGTTATAATGAAAATGATTGCCATCATGTCAATTTTGCTTCTTTCAGCCCCACCAGCATTTGCTGAAGTTTTAGTGATAAACGATCAGCAGTATGTAGGAGATGACGGATTCTTACACATTGTAGGAGAGGTGAGCAATGATACTAGTGCACCAATCAACCAAACAATCCTAGAGGCCACACTATATGATGAAGATGGCCGTATCACATCAGTAAAGCAAGCAAACTCGCTAATTAACACAATCATGCCGGGCATGAGAGGACCATTTGATTTAGTTGTTGGTGGTTCTGAGGTAGAATCAGTCCATTCATACGAATTAGCTGTCAGTTATAAAATTGGTGCCCCAAAAAACCAGGCAATTGATATCGTCTCATCAGAGATGCTAACAGACAACCACGACAACTTGATGATTAAAGGAACAGTTACCAACAGGGGTGAGATTACCGCAAACATTGTTTCAGTAGTTGCCACGGTATATGACCGGGACGGCAGTGTAGCAGCTGTATCAAGAGTCCATCCAGAGCCAGATTATCTCAGGGTAAATAGTGAAGCATACTTTTTAGTCCCCATACCTGATAAGGCGCAGACTTCTGAGATTAGTGACTATTTGCTTGTTGCAGAGTCTGAAGAGTATGCAGCAGTTCCAGAGTTTTCTTCTGGCATGTCCATATTACTTGTAGGTTCTGCTTTTGCATATGTAGTGGCATCCAGATATTTTAGTCGAATTACAGCAAGTCCAACTTTTGCAATGAGTCAAAAATAGGTGCAATCTCAACTGCTAGGGCGGATTTTTCCAGTACGACCGGCTCTAGAAATATGACTGGAAACGTGATGGTGAGCATGTCTTGGTCCGTATGAGATATTCGGATATGGTGTATATCTCTGCCTGATCGTGTCAAAAAATCCTTCCATTTAGATACATGAGCAAGCACTCTGCTTACCTGTGCATCAAGCTCATTTATTCCAATATTCAAGTCAGTATCAAAGAGGTTGAACTTTACAAGTGGTACCATCACATATCCTCCTCGTATGCCAGCGTGGTTTTTTAGCATCCGTGGGATTATCTCTTCAGCATCCTCCCTAGAGCGAATATCACCATAATCTGGATCAAAGTATCCTGCAACCATCTTTTTAGAGTCGTAAATTCTGAAATAATCCTCATCAAGTTCAAGCTTCCACATCATTATGATATGGTACGGGTCAATAAATAAACGATATAACACTTGCAAACAAAAGAGAAAAGACATGCAATGCTAGTCACATTGCATTTGCAAGTTGATGTCAAATTTTGCATATTGGGACTTGCAAAAACAGAAAATGTATCTGTTCTCAAGATAGTATTATAATTGAACACATGACTTTATCACAGATTTCTACGTTTAATAATCACAGATGTTGTGAGAAATGTGATGGCAATTTCAGAAGGAAATAAAAAATTCATTGATAGTCTTTTGGAGCATTATACTATTGAGGCAGAATCATACAGGCAGATTGCAGAGAATTTTACACCAACAGTAAAGTCAGTAGAAGATACGGCATTTGGAATCATAGCAGGGTGCGTGTACTCGGGATTTCTGCAAGCATACCAAAGTCAGCAAGAGTCACCAGGACTAGATGACCTCAAAGAATTTTATGATATATTAAACAAAAAGGCACCTACAATAAAAAAAGCAATTTTGGGTCAGGATAAACCCTCCAAAAAACCCGGATTTTCACCAGACAGCCAGACCACAGTCAAGGATATGGACAAGGATGATGACAAGCGTATGGATATGGGCAAGGATAAAGATATGGGTAAGGATGTGAGTAAGGGTATGGATACAACAAAAACAGACAAATCCATGCCCAATATCCAGAAATAACCACATACAACAGTTACAGTTTAATTTCAAAGCATACCTGTATAATTTATGAATATAGACGGTAGTAAGATAATTTTCGGGCTAGGCGTTGCAGGTGCTGTCGTAACTGCCGCAGTTGCACTGTTTTTTGCCATAAGTTAAAGATAAATCACATGCATTTAGACAAATATCATTGTCAGCAACAAACGAATTTAAGGTTACACAAATTATAGACAACGGGCAGATGGTTCAACTCACATTAATTGAGAATGTTTCCACTGAACCAATCTCACAAAAGCAAATGGTCATTGATAATGTCTCAAAAAAACTCGACTCAGAAACAAAGGAGCAAGTAATGCCACTGCTTGAGGCAATCATGTCTGCACAGCCAACAGTAAAAATCAAGACATATCAACAGACACAGATAACAATTGCAATGCCGAGATCCAGATATGATAGTATGGGACGACCACAGGTTGGAACAACTATTGAAATGAACTTGAAAAAGATCTAGAGTTTGGATTCAACTTCTGAAATGGTATATAGTGGTAAAGAGCATACAGAGTCTTTACAGATATACACCGAAGTCTCATCCTCAAAGCTTTTGCCTGAAAAGAACAAATACTGTGATAACTTTTCAAGATGTGATTCATCCTCAAAAGAGACCACAACACACTCTGGCAGGAATTTATCATCTAGTGTATGGCAAAGAACATTATCCTGATGATGTAATATTGTGACTTCAGTCATTCCTTGGATATGCATAAAGATTGTATTGAGTAGATGGCCATAGCCAAATGGGTTTTCAGCAGCAGAACGTGCAAGCGAGTTCATGATTCTGACAGATGTATCTAGGAACTTTTCCTCACGTACTAGATGATATAGTCTGAACAACAAATTGCACGCAACAGAGTTTCCAGATGGTAATGATAAGTCATGGTTATTTTTTGGTCGGATTATCAGTCTCTCATGTTTATCAGAAGTCATAAAGAAAGATGACATATCCTCATCCCAAAAGTGATCAATCATATATACGCCTAATTTTTGTGCAAGTTCTAGGTATTCAGGCTCTGGATAAACCTCAAATATATCAAGCAGTGCACATGCAAAGTAAGAATAGTCCTCAAGATATCCATCTATTTTTGCCGTGCCGTTTTTGTATGTACGAAGTAATTTCACTCCGTCAGTCATATTTTTTCTGATAAATGATATGCATTGTATGGCAGCATCAAGGTATCTTACATCACCTGTGACACGATACCCCTTTGCAAAGGCAGTAATCATTAATGAGTTCCAAGAAGTAAGAATTTTATCATCCAGTCCAGGCATAACACGTTTTGCACGCGCTGCTAAGAGCTTCTTTGTGCACGCATCAATCTTTTCTTTTGCCTGCTTTTCTGATACTCCAAAGTGAAACGCAACAGCAGAAATATCAATATTATTACACAGTATGCTATTGCCCTCCCAGTTTCCACCATCAGTCACATCATAAAACAAGCAAAACATATCTGCATCTTTCCCAAGGATTTGCTTAATCTGACTTTTGTTCCATACATAGTACCTTCCCTCTACACCTTCAGAGTCAGCATCAAAGGCAGAATAAAATGCCCCCTCAGATGAGGTCATTTCACGCAGTACAAAGTCAAGTGTCTTTTGCATGACATCCAGATAGAATCGTTCCCCGGTTATCTGGTATGCCTCTGCATAGTTTATCGGAAGTAAGGCATTATCATACAGCATTTTTTCAAAGTGTGGTACAAGCCACCTAGCATCTGTGGAATATCTGTGAAATCCACCGCCAATCTGATCAAAAATTCCCCCTTTTGCCATCTTTTTTAACGTCTTGAGTCCAAAGTCAGTGAATTTTGAAATACCCGAAATTTTTGCATATCGAAACAGAAAAGAAATGTTGGCAGTGCTAGGAAACTTTGGTGCATTTCCAAATCCCCCGTATGTAGGATCACCTAGCTGAAAAAGATTCATTGCCGCCTCATCTAATACAGGCCTGTCAGCTTTTGAATTTGACACTATACGCTCTGTCTTTAGTTTTGCAATATAATCACTAGCTGATTTTTTGACATCCTTTGGATTTTCCCTCCAGATTTGCGCTAGGCGTCTCAGAATACTGCCAAAGCCCGGACGCCCATGAGAGTCAAGTATGGGAAAATATGTCCCTACATAGAATGGCTCTTGTTCTGGAGTGAGAAAGATGCTCAGCGGCCACCCACCTTGGCCGGTAGCCGTCTGGCATACCTTTTGGTAGATATCATCTATGTCTGGTCTCTCTTCTCTATCTACCTTGATGTTTACAAAATACTCATTCATGATATTTGCAATCTCTTTGTTTTCAAATGATTCGTGAGCCATAACATGACACCAATGACAAGCGCTATACCCTATGCTCAAAAAGATTGGTTTGTTTTCATTTTTTGCCTTTTGTAGTGATGTGTCATTCCAAGCAAACCACTCCACCGGGTTTTGTGCATGCTGTAAAAGGTATGGGCTAGTCTCATTTGCAAGACTGTTTGGTGTCATATTACTCAAGATATACATCGGTTATTTTTATCTAATTCATATCACTTTTCATATCACTTGAAGATGCCCTCGCCTTCTTCAAGTTCATATATGCGGACATTGATTTTAGTAAGCAATTTTACCTTGGATTTGTGGGCTTTTTTGTTGTGACTATAGTCTTTTTTTTCAACTAATTCCTGCAATCGCTTCATCTCTTGTAGTGTAAGCTGCTTAAAGCCGTGCCTAGAGGCTGAGATCTTTTGGAGTAGTTTTACCCTCTCGTGATCTTCAGGAGTGATTTTATCAGGCACGATATGGTATTGTATCTTGACCTTTATCTTTCTAATGTGGCAATGTTAAAATTTCACTGACAGTTAGATGAATCATGGAAAAGATGCGGGCAATGGTACTATCAGAATGCGCCCCTATTGAGACAGAACCCCTCATACTTCAAGATATAGACAGGCATGAAATCAGCAGGCCAAATGAGATTTTAATAAAGATTGAGGCATGTGGGGTATGCCATTCACAACTACATGGAATAGAAGGTGACTGGAAAGATATAGGCATACCACCTACACTTCCTACAGTTCCAGGACACGAGGTAGTAGGTGTAGTGATTCAGACAGGAGATGCAGTAACTAAATTCAAAGTAGGTGATAGGGCAGGTATAACACCGCTACTTGAGGCATGTGGTAATTGTCAGTACTGTATAGAGGGAAAAGAGTACCTGTGCGATTCCTCAACCATTACAGGAGAGTCATTTAAGGGCGGATATACAGAATACATTACTGTTACTGAAAAATTTGCAACAAAGGTTCCACAAACCATGAAGCCTGAATATGCAGCACCATTATTTTGCGCTGGAATAACAGCATACAAGGCAGTAAAGGCAGCTGAACCACAAACGCACAAAAAGCTTGGAATATTTGGAATTGGTGGTGTAGGCCATATGGCAGTGCAATTTGCCAAAGTGGAGGGATGTGATGTCATTGCATTTTCCAGAAGTGAGAACCACCTTGATGTTGCAAAAAGACTAGGAGCAACAGGTAGTGTAAAATTTTCAGATGATGATATGTTTTTGCAACAGGTCAAAGAAAAGTATGGCATGCTTGATGCGGCAATAGTATTTGCACCAGCTGATGCAGTTACAGATTTAGCAATAAAGTCAGTCAAAAAAGGCGGGCTTGTCGTGATTGCCACAGTTGGCAAAAATCCCACATTTTTAGCATTTGAGGAAAAGACAATCAGGGGTACACTGATTGGCTCTACAAATGACATGGAACAGGTAATCAAAATTTGTGATGAGAAAAACCTAGAGGTCATTACAGAGACATTTCCACTAAAAGATGCCAATCTAGTACTCAAAAAACTAAAAAATTCAGAGATTAAAGCAAGGGCAGTCTTGATTCCATAGTATGTGTTCCAATCCCCCAAATATCTGTGGAATTAAATAACCAAATTGTGCATACCATATATGAACTGCAAGCGTTGCCACCATACAGACCAGACACACATACCAGCAAATGACAGTCAGTCAATTGTAAAGCTTGGCAAGTGTAAAATTACAGGCTGTACTTGCAGACAATATTTAGAGCCAATTGAAAAAATTGATGAGGACCTGCTGTGATATACAACATACCAAATATACAGTAAACCCACACATAGTAAAAGCAAATACATACACAGAACCACACGCATCAAGAAGCATATAGCAAAGTGACACTTTTGCCATGTATCACACTCATAACACTTCATCCATTTTGATGCCTAGCATACACCAGACATATCAGTTGTAGTTTAAAATTCGAGTCTAGTTGCTTTTAGTAAAAGTAGGAAATGATTCTATCTAAATTTCGTATCTGTACATGTTAAGATGATTTGAGTGTGTGGGGAAGAATATATCCTGATTTTGTGTTTATATGGATATTGATATGGATAGTTACGGATTGTCATATTTTTCTAAACGTCTGTGGTATGTTGCAAACTCTAGTTTCAAGTTGTCATTTTCCAGTTCAACGTGGTTAATCTTTAACCTCAACGTTGTGACTTTGATATGTATCGATATGATCTTGGAATTTTCCTCATTCAGGCATTGTTCTTTGGCAATCTCTACCAATTCTGCACATGAGCAACATCTCAGGCTATTTCATCCTGATTCACAGATATTATGATCAACAAGTATAGATGGTCAAATAATGCACACTCACGACTAAATTCTAGGCATCGATCTGAGTATATAGTAATCTATGAGGTAGATTATTATATTATTATAGTGTATTTTATGCATGGCATTACGCACTATAGATCCATTGAATGACCATGACTGGAAAATACTAGTGGATAGATTAGTAAAAGGCCCAACACCAGAGCAACAAAAACGCGTCCGCGATGCAATCAAGCGGGTAAGGGGTACAAAAATGTCTATAATGAATGATTTATGAATCATATCAATTTTGCCAATGTTTTAATTAAACGTCTTGACAAAAATACTCCCGGCGTTAGCACATTTGAGAACAAAAAACAAGACATGGTTGATTATTTGCAAAGAACCGCACTGACAGATCAAAAAATCAAGGGTGGAACTACGTTAGTTTGGATTCATGACAACAGTGTTGTGTTGGGATTTGTCACTCTAGCCATGTATTCAATCAACAAAAAAGATCTGATCAGCCAAGATAACACTTGGAAGCAGTTTCCACACAGAACGATTCCGGCCATATTGATAGGTCAGCTTGCAACCCACAAAAAATACGAAGGTATTGGGATAGGTAAGATGATGCTTGATAGTGTAATCGAAACGGCGGATTTTCTTTCAAAAAAAATTGGATGTCGGGTAGTTGCTCTGCATCCACAAGAAGATGTCATAAGCTGGTATCGAAAACAAAAGTTTAACATGCTCGAAATGAAAAGCAGGCAAAAAGTCATGTATATTGATATCCTAAAGTAAGTTGATACATAATTCAGTATTATCAAATCCACATACATTCTGAAAATGTTGTATTCGATCTAAAGTGCAAAACCCAGTTGCTACATCGTGTTTCAAAAGATATGGTTGGACCCAGACGCTTGGGAAAACTCAGGTATTTTCGCTCAACAGACGAGCTAAAGTACTCCATAATGACCATCATCGAGTACGAGATATGCAAACGGCTCAAGGTATATCTGAATCTGATAAATTCTACAAAAAAATCACAATTCAAAACCAATCATCATACACCATCATACACCATCATACATGTTTACGACGCACTTGAAAAAGCTACAAAACATCAGCAATAATGCCACACGGGTGTTTGGGTTTTAGTGTATTTTTACGTCAAGGTAAGCAGATAATGGCTAGCACTATGCCGCCAAACTCAAATGACATAAAACATGATGTGAGATAAAATGTGACTATTCACAACCATATTCCTGCAAACACAAAATCAGCACACGTTCTTCCCTAGACATACACAGCTATCATGATATATGAGCAGTTACATTATATCTAAACTTATGAGCGACCATGTCCGTGTCCGTAACCGCCTTGCCTGCTTCGATCACCATATCGTCTCTTACCTCTTCGGTCATCCCTAGAGTTCCTGCGACCCCCACTATTCCTGTTAAAGCCCCCAGATCTAGAACCCCTAAAGTTGCCACCTCTATTTGAACCGAATCGTCTTGGGGAAACAACTCTCTTTAGCGGGTCAGGTATTGACACCTTGATGCCCATCACCTCATTAAGATCAGTAAGTTTGACCTTGATTTGTCGCTTTATTACATTCCAATCACCCACAGAAGAGTATGATACCAATGTGATTGCTCTTCCCTCGGCACCAGCCCTAGCAGTTCTACCTATTCTGTGAAAGTATGTCATTTCTTGATTTGGCACATCATAATTTACCACAAGTGCTACCTGTGGCACGTCAATACCTCGCGAGGCCACATCTGTTGCAACTAAAATGTCAGCCTTACCACTTCTAAATTTTGACATGGACTGTTCTCTTCTATGCTGAGACATATCGCCCTCTATGGCAACTGCAACAAATTTTTCTCGGTGCAAAAACTTTGCAACATCACGTGTTCGATACTTTGTGGAACAGAACACAATTGTCTGACCCTTTGTTTTTTTGATAAAGTCAACTAGATGCTGGAATTTGTCTCTGTCTTTGAGTACTAGAAATGACTGGTCTATTCCCTCACCGCTAAGATCATCAGCATCAAGCAGGAATTGTTTGGGGTTTTTCAGATATTCCTCAGAGAGTCTCAAAATTTCTGTAGGCATGGTTGCTGAAAATAATGACATTATTTTGTGCTCTGGTGCAAGATCCAAGATAAATTGAATATCATCAATAAAGCCCATGTCAAGCATTGTATCTGCCTCATCAAGAACCACATGCGTGACATCATTGAGATCAATCGAGCCTCGTTTCAAATGATCAATTAACCTACCTGGAGTAGCTACTAGAATCTCAACACCTCTCGCAAACGCGTCAAGTTGGATTCCCATTCCCTGCCCACCATATACGGTTGCAGTTCTGATGCCAGTGTACTTGCCAAACTTTTTAATTTCACCAGTAATCTGCATTGCAAGCTCTCTTGTAGGTGCCATAATAAGACCCTGAATACCTTTTTTTGGCTGAATCTCTTGGAGCATTGATAGTGCAAAAGCTGCTGTCTTTCCAGAACCAGTGTGTGCTTGGCCCACCACATCCCTGCCTGTAAGCAAAACCGGGATTACTGCCTCTTGGATTGGAAAGGCATTATCAAACCCAAGTTCTCGAAGGCTTTTTTGTATTTCCTCTTTTAATTCTAATTCTTCAAACTTTGTCATTTTGTTTTCTTCTCTTAGCAATGACGAAAAAGCCACTGCTCTCGTCATTCTTCCGATGTTCCAGTTCCAAATTCTAGGTCTAATAAACGCTTGGTATTAGATCAGTCTTTACTACTGTGCCATACAATCACGCTGTTGTATGGGACTTTTTGCTAACTTGCAAATCTTTTCTGAAGCATTCTGACTATTCTGTTTTAATTGATGAGTGTTTTCAGTACACAGTAGAAAACTGATAGAGATTCTTCACCAAATTCGGAGATTAGATGACCAAAAGATACCAGAGTTCACCCCATCTACAATACCAAACAATGCAAGGATGACTAGTTACTGCTACGCCAAAGCACATTTTGAAGGTGTTAAAGAATCAAGTTTGTTGCACAATTTTGGGAATTTTGCACTCTTGCAATTAATTCTGTCATAGGTAACGTCAAATTGTAGGAAAATCATACCTGGTATACCAACTTGGTGCGTATATCGCATTTATGCAACAAACTTGAAGATATCTCAAATAACATACCGGGAGGATCTTCTGGAAGTCAGTCTAGCGGATTAACCAATATAATCATATTGAGTTTAACATAATAACCCTACGCCTATTTTTTAATTACAATGACAGCTAAAAAATCAATAAACAAAAAACAAGTAATCTATCTTAGTATTAGCATTATTTTTTTTCTATCTCGATTGAAGTCATTCCTCAAACTTTCCATATTTTAGAACCTAATTCTTACGTAGGAAAACAACAGTCTCAAATTTTTGAAATATATCTTGTAAACACTTTTTGGATTTATGTGATTCTTGCATCGGGAGTAATTCTATTTGTGAAATCAAGCCCCATTATTACTTTGAAAACCATTTTGAGAAGAAAATAAAATTTATGCGATAGTCAAGAATAAAAGTTCGTGATCAGACACTTTTCTACAGTCTTCACTACTGTGCTTAGAATTATGCTGTTATAGGGGGTTTTTTGATAACCGGTGAAGATTTTCTGAAGCATTCTAACTGTTTTGTTTTGATGATGAGGCTTTTAATGCACAATGGTAAAGATGGTGCTGTCCAGTTTGACATCTTTTGCTCCAGATTTGAGTTCATTTTGGTTGGTTTTGATGCATGGGGCAGATGCAAAAATGAACAATCAGGATGATTTTGTATCAAACCATCTGATATTGTATTCACAAACAGGAATCCGTGTATAGCTCCACTAAGTTAGGATCCTCTGTGGATCAATCATCTATGAATCTATGCGACGAGATTATAGCAGATGCACTTGAGTGTGAGTTGTAGTTAACGCATCTCAAATATTCTTGCGCGTGCAACTGCACCAAACCTTTCCTTGATGACAGAAAATGTCGTCTCCGCTAGACTACGCTGGTGATATGTCTTGTCAAACTCGACAGGATTGTCACGGTGCCACTTTAACATTTGGCCCATGGCATGGAATCATTTGGGTCGCGAGTTTGATTTGGGTACATCACAGGTTTACGTCCGCTACGTGCGATCATTTTGCAATTTATCTTTGCAAAGTATGCTACATCCAAGAGGACATGCCCACCACCTAGAGGTATATGCTCGTACATCTTTTGGGATATGGTGGAGTCGTGCGCACGACCAGCAGTTATCATACATGCAACGATCATCCCGTGTGGTACCACTATGTACAGTTTGTTAAATTCGAGCCTAGATATGAGCTACTATTGTATGTATTTTTTGACATTTCTACAAAAGATATCCATATTTTTTATCCACCTGAAAATAGTGGTTTTAGTCATGGAAAACCATGTTTTTCTTGCAAAAATTCAATAATTCTTGTAGGAGATACTGCCATTGCATGTAAATGCAGTGCATCAGTTATCATCTCTGAAGGGTAATGCCTTCCAATAAATCCCGGCCTGTGAGTAAAATATCGTTTGCATTTTTTACAGTACCTTTGTACTGAAACAATTTGTTGTCGCGCTTTCCTCGTTTTATAAAATCAGTACTGTGGAAATGTATGCATTGCACACTGGGTACGTTGATTTTTACATTTCGTTTTTTATCTATAGGTTTTTTACTATCCATTACATAGCGTACTGCCATAATGTGCTTACACTGTCTTTTACCGTGTATGTAGTATGGGCACGTACATTCCCATCCGCAGGAGTTAAACAATGCATCATAATATTTAGCAATTTCAGATTGAGGGGTCCACCAAATTCGGCGCGTGGATGAACAAAAGATGTCAAGGAGTTTATCACATCCATAACACCAAACACAATAAGAATAACTAGATACTCTACGCACCAAAACACATTTTGAAGATACTAAAGAATCCAAAACGTCTTAAATTGGTCAGAAAGACAGACATATTGAGGTCAATGGTTCAAATTAGCAAAAGCTCCAAATTTGGTGAAGAACCCAGATTGAGATAGAATCTTGTATCTATTATGACTGATATCTGGCATTGTTTAGAGTAATCTCCTTGCCACGATATTCTAACACATGTTTAGATGAACTATTTTTACGTCGCTTCACATATTATGTAAAATCCCAATTGGTGTTTAGATCTTTCGGTTGATTAAAAAGCACCTAGTTATCAAAATATGTCATGCCAATGTGGCCAAAAGATGCTAAAGAGTTTACAGTACCCATAGTACCAAATAAAGCAAGAATGACTAGTTACTGCTACGTACCAAAACCTATTTTGAAGATACTAAAGAATCCAAAGCGCTTCAAATTTATCATAAAAGACAGACATATCGAGGTCAAGGGTTCAAATTAGCAAAAGATCCGAATTTGGAGAAGAACCGTTCTGTAGTATGGTTTATAGTCAAAGTATAGTGAAATAATATGCCAAGCTGAGCAACAATCCAAATGTCACTGATGCAGAAAATCTAGATTTGGTAGTATCATCAACAATATCAAATATAAAAAATACAGCCAGACATGATTCAAATCATAAAAGCCAATGGCGGGATCTGAACCCACGACCTTTCGCTTACAAGGCGAATGCTCTAGCCAGGCTGAGCTACATTGGCATGTGTACAATGAAAGATTTGAAGCTTTAAAATGTTATCTGAGTACGGCAAAAACGCCACTACAGGCCAGATCATTTGCACATAGTAAAATGGGCCTACTCGCAGCTGTAACTTTGCGCAAAAAACATCACTACAGGCCAGATCATTTCCTCATAGTCATGTTATAATATTGCCATATCTCCAAGATTGTAATGAGGTATGTCAGCCCTACTAGGCTCAAAGTCCTGATGATGATGTTTTTCAGCACAGGTATAATGGGCATGATTATAGGCTTGGTGATCGCACCACCGCAGGCTACTGTAATGATCACATTCATGGGTGTGATCAACATATCACTAGGGGCATTTTTTGTCTGGATGTTTCTCACACAAAAACCAAAAGAACCAGACAAACGCAAGAAAAAACGCAAGGATGTATAGCAGGCCAAGTATCACACATACAACAGGCCAACTATCAAACTAACTATCAACCCAGTCTACTCTACTGCGCACATACCACTCATGTGTGTAGTAATCATGTGTGTTGTAATCATGTGTGTGATTATAAAACACATCAACCACACCTTGGACAACTCTTGTTAAATACGGGTCATTCCCACCAAAATCATGAAAGAAGGCGACACGGCAGAAAACTTTGAACTATACAACCAAGACAGCAACATCACATCTCTAGAATCATTTAGAGGAAGCAAAAACGTGGTTTTGTGTTTTTATCCAAAAAACCACCTATTTGGATGTCCATCAAAAAAGGTTCACAAGATGGCAACAAGTACAATTTCTGCATATCCCGAAATCATATCAACTGATACGATACTTTTTGCAATATCTTGTGATACCATAAAAGACCAAAAAAAATTTGTTGAGAAATTCCACATACCATACCCTCATCTTAGTGACACTACAAAAGAGACATGCAAGAAATACGCTGGGTTGAATTTTGTCGGTCTGCCAAAGCGGTCCACATTCATCATAGACAAAAATGGCATAATCAGAAAGATATTTGATGATGTTGCAGTGGAGCAACACGGAGCAGAGATAGTATCATTTCTAAAAAGTTTGGTCGGATCTTCAAAAGTATAAATAATATACAAAATTCATGACTCTAGAATTGCTTGACTTGGTTGCAAAAAAATTATTCATGACCAAAGGTCGGGGTGTCCATGAAGATAGACTGACTAGCTTTGAATATGCGTTAAGAGATGCAGGTATAGCAGGAACTAATCTTGTCCTGATATCAAGCATTTTCCCACCAAACGCAAAG
>JAPOPJ010000118.1 GCA_026712925.1 Nitrososphaerota archaeon | reverse complement strand
TTTAATAAATATGGACCGCCTGCTGATCCGGACGTAGCAAAACGTCAGCACGATGAGATAATGAAAAACTTGGAAGCTATTACGTAGTTTTTTACATATAATTGATCGTAATAATACCCGACACAAATGTAATTGTAGCAGCTAGCATTAAGACTTACTATGAAGGGACTTACAAACTAAACACACCACATAAATTTCATGATGAATCATCTCAACTATTTGATATAATCAAAGGTAAAAATGTAAAAGGCATACTGTTGGAAAAAGTAAAAGCAGAATGCTCTGGTGCTTTGACGAATGCTGTAAGAGATACATGTGAGAATGCAGTAGTGGAAGACGCTGTGAAAAAAGTAGTAAGAGTTGCAACAAAAAAACTAGAGGAGAATACAAAGAAAAATAAGAATGAAATCAAATTGTTAAAAGATGTGTTGGATAATGAAGACTATGAAATACGAAATACAATCAAATGGTTGAGAAAGGAGGTGATTGATGAGAAGTTGACGAATTTAGAGAAGGCAGTAAAAGACACGTTGACGATAACAATGTGCAATGTAGGACGTGATCCAAAACATCTATCTAATATGTGTCCCTATAAATTCATCAATTTGTTGTACGAAATTGCTGAAGAGGCCACGAAATGGGAAAATGATAATTTGAGCAAATTATGTCATCGCAACGTAGCAAAAATCTCGTATAGGTGTAAGTCGGTTATGACTTCTTTATTTAAAATGTTGGAGACACCTAAACCTAGACTTGATGACAATAAAGTGTGTGATAACCTTAAGATTGTATGTGAATTGTTTGATGAACTAAAGACATATAATGAAAATTCAGAACAAGTTGCTGAACATAAAAAGTCAGAAGAAAAGAACCAAAAAAAGCATGACCCTGATAAACTAATACTTGCGCAAGCAGCCACATACAAGAAATCAGTCAACTCTAAATATAAAATCTATATTGCGTCCAATGACACGAGGTTTTTTTCATCGTATAAGGGGGACAGTACTATAACTGATGCCATACGTGACAAGTTTGGAATCATATGTGGCAACCCTAAGGAAATATGTGATGTCGTGTCCCCAAATTCTAATTATGTTGCAAAAAAAGATCAAGAATAAATAATTAAAAGTGTGAATGGATAGATAAAACACTAAAACATAATGACTTTCCGTATTCTTCCTTAAACCCTAATCTTTTACTAGTTTGATTCTATGACCTAGACATTCCATCACGGGTGATATATTTGAGATTATTGGATTTTTTAGTAATTTCAAAATAGACTTTGGTGTATAGTCACTCTTGTTGTGTTTGGTGTCATGGATATGATGGATGTCTTGACAACTTTTATCAATCTGAGTGCCAAATTTGGGGAAGAATCTGTACGGTGGCATACTCGTGTATGGGTATGATGCTCCTGTTGTATGCATGGTGGTGTGATTTAATGCATGTGGCAAATTTTGAATTAACATCTTGACTGATATATCTTGTATCTTGTAGTGGCTTGGCTATGCGGTGAATGTGTGCTAGACTGGTTGCGATAGAGTGTGTTCTTGGCAGGCTTTGATGTGTGTGATTATTACCAATATGGTACCATTGGGGTTTGCTTGTGTGTTAGATCATGTTTATAACCCTAACAATATGCAAAGGGTCATGCGATTTTTACTTGTAGTCTTGGCAGTAATTGCAATGATAGTTTTGACTACCGGTGGAAATGCTTTTGGACAGACACAGCCAGCAACTGCTGAATCTGAAAAAGGTAAGCATCCTAACATGGACTCTAGACTTGCATACCTCTATGAAGAGTCACTTGCAAACACTGCACCGGATGGTTCTGCTGTACCATCTAGCACAGATGGTCAGACAGTGCAGGTTGTACTAGAAATGACTGGAAATGATGTCCCTGTACCGCAGGGACTGAGCATAATAGTTGAGGTACGGCATGAAAATTTAGTGCAGGCAACTGTTCCTGTCACAAGCCTTGATGCCATAGCGTCTGATGAACGTGTGGTTACAATCAGACTTCCATTACACCCAGTACCAAATGAGGTGCCGCAGGGAGTGCAAGGGTCAGATAGTACCAGCTTTATAGCTAGTGAAGGTGTAGGTGTAATGGGTGCTAATGTGCTCAATGATGCTGGATATACTGGAAAGAATGTCAAGGTGGCTGTAATTGATACTGGCTTTAATATCCATAATCCTGAGATTGCAGGAAACATAGCAGAGATGCGATCTTTTGATCATTATTTTGGTATTGCTGGTCTTGATGCACTGCATGGGACTGCCGTGGCAGAAATAATAGTTGATATTGCACCAGATGCAGAACTCTACCTTTACAATTTTAACACTGATATTGAATTTTTAAATCTAATTGATCATATTATAGATCGCGGAGACATTGATATCATATCTATGTCATTGGGATGGTATAATGATGCTGGGCTTGCTGATGGAACAAGCATGCTTGCCCAAAAGGTAGATGATGCTAAGGATGGCGGCATACTTTTTGTAGTTTCTGCTGGAAATGAGGCTGAGCAACATTGGCAGGGTACTTTCTCAGATCCTAATAAAAATGACTTTCATAACTTTCAGGGTGATGATGAAGCCATTCCTATTGACGTATATGCTTTTAAATTTTTGACAGTATATCTAAGTTGGTGGGATTCTCCATCAGAAGACTATGATCTTTTCCTGTATGATGCGGATGGAAATATTTTAGAATCATCAAGAAACACACAGCCGGATTTTCCTCCGTTTGAAGTCATTGTATTTCCGTCTGATGATGACATGACAGTATATGTCAAAATTAGTGGGGAATATGCAGAAAGCCAAGTAGACTTTCAGCTATATACTACAAGCTATGCCTTAAATGAGTATGGTGTTTCTGAATCCAGCCTCAGTATCCCTGCTGATGCTGTAGGTTCATTTAGTGTAGGTGCGGTTAATTGGGAAGATGATGTCCTTGAGAATTATAGCTCACATGGACCTACGCTTGATGGCAGAATTAAACCTGATATTACAGGGCCTTCGGTAGTTAGTACTACTGCCTATGGTGAATTGGAATTTAACGGTACATCTGCCGCAGCTCCGCATGTTGCAGGTGCAGCCGCACTAGTTATGGAAAAATACCCAAATGCCACAGTTGATGAGGTACGGGCAATTCTAGAGGCAACTGTAAATGACCGCCACGCAAAGACGAACCAAGATGGTGTAGGACGGGTTGATGTCTCAATGCTTGCAAACTCTGACATATTAGCACTTGATAATAATGAGAGGTCTTGTGATCCGTGTTTCTATCCCGAGATATTTTTTGCAGAAGTGAATGATACTGTAACGTGGGTCAATGCCGATAATAGCGCAATAGGCGTTACTGGAGATTCAAACACCGGACGATTCACTAGCGGGAATCTTCAAAGAGGTGAAACTCACTCTGAGACATTCACACAGGAAGGAATCTTTGACTATTCAGATGTCAGGCATACATGGGCAACAGGAATTGTAGAGGTAGGACCAGTTACTACTGTGGAGCCAAAACAATCCCTTGAGGAAAGGGTTGCAAGCTTAGAGGTGTTAATTTCTAATCTTGAGCGCGCAATCACTGAACTCACCTCAAGAATGGCAGTAGTTGAAACCGGCATTCCGTCAGTAGATGAAGATGCTACAGGATTATCAGGAACAGTCTTTACAGATACAAACAATAACGGTGTACTTGATTCTGGGGAATCTGGAGTTGCCGGTCAGACAGTGATTGTCATAAACCGGGCTTATGTTGCAGATGTTAATACGGTTGTAACTAACTCTGATGGGAAATATTCTTTTGATCTGGATGCCGGTGGATATCTAGTTCAGGTAGTAGGGGTTGCAAGTGATACAGGATATGCCAATGTGACCATACTTGACGGGGCAGTACTAGAACAGAATCTGGGAATAACCCAGTAAAATTAGAAACAGTCTATATCATATCTTTTATGACTGTGTTGGTGGTATGGCTTTTGAATATATCATTCCATAAATGTGGTATATTGATACTAGCTATAATGGGGATGGAAACTTTTGAGGTATGATATATTACAACTTATGGTTTGCAACCAAAATAATTTCTTGTATGACACCATGACAAATACCACAGCAAAATGACACCTACCAGCATACCTGGGATTCCAAGAGTGATTATATTAAATACAATGGCAGAAACTGCCCCAATACATGCAAACTTTCGTCCATTTGGTTTTGCGTACAAGAGTCCTGATATCGTAACACAATCAATCACAATCACAATAATGCCTAATTCTACCACCCAATCATTAAAACTTAAAACCGTATACTGACTTAAATCCGTCCAGTGATCATCGGGGAATAACTCTGTGTATATCTCTGGCGTGGCAAAAAACATTGCAATAAAAATTACCATTGCTACACCGTCTAGTATGCCAAGAATGACAAAGACTGTAACTCCTCGTGGCCTTTTGGGGCTTAATCTTGCTGACATGATTCGGCCTGCCACTCACTCATGGATATGTGGATACATGACTGATTATATGTCATTACAGTCCACAAAGTACAGCTTGCGATTCCCAGCATCAGGTTTGATTAAAACCTCGACGCTATTCCCAAGTATGAACAATAGATGCCCCATGGCTCTATCTTCATGCCCACAGGGCACAAAATCCTTGTGCCTTGAGGGATCACTATACTTTACAATTTCCTCCTTGAAACGCTCAATGTAGTCTAATGCCGGGTCTGAAATATAGTCAAGCTTTTGGTTAAACTCTGAATTGACGGTGGTTCTACATGCCCAAAAAGTTGCCACTATCTATATGAGAATATTGTAAACTAAAAGTCTACCTCTTCACCTTGGGTCTTTTCTTTGAACATTTTATCAGACTTTGCTACCATCTGGTAGTGGCGCTTTTCCCATGTCTTCATAATATCATGAGAAATATGTTCAAATTTAATGTATTCTAATCAAGTTTGCCATATATCTGCAAGATATTTCATGATATGATTTCTGCCCATATCACTCTGGCAATATTAATTGGAATTACTCACAAGATTTTACCGCTACCTAAAATTCTAATTCCTGGGGATTCTGGTTTGAGCACTATCCCAATCTCATTATAACATGCCACGGGTTTGTCTAATTTGATTTTCAAAGGGGATATGGATGTGAATTTCCCTGCCATTATTTTTAGGCCAACACATGTGAGGCACATCTGTCCTTCTGTCACATCTCCCTTATAGTATTTGGTTTTATGAAAGTCAAGTTCTAGCATATCAGTTATCTTGACTGAATCATCCTCGCATAGTATATCACCGCGTCCCACATCTTCTGGTTTTACTCCCTTTAGTGAAAGCCCTACACGGGCAGGGCAGTCTGCTTGCTCGACTGGCACATCGTGCATTTGAATGGACTTTACCATAACTTGTATGCCTGTTGGGAGTAGTTTGAGATTGTCATACTGTTTAATACTTCCTGATATTACTTTACCCAAAACAACAGTACCTACACCTTTTACATCAAAGCAGTGATCAATTACAATCTTGGTCTTACCATTTATGGAGATGGGTTCAATTTTCGTGATAGCATCACGAATCATGTCTGGCTTGGCAATAGCATAATTTTCAACTACCGTTCCACGGATCATAGAGTTTAAAAGATTCTCATCAACATCATACGAATGGCTCAGGATTCCAATCTTTTTGCCTAGCATGTCTAGTGCTACAATTTGTTCACCTGCAAATTTATCCATAGATGTGATGTGTAATACCGCAAACTCTGATAAATTAATTGCCTGAAATAACGGCTGTATTTTTTCGGGAAAGCCATTTGGCACTACCCACGTACGAATCACATCAGATTCTTTTTTGTCATATAATGTAAGGTCAGTTTCGGTGCCCTTTTTTCCAAGATTACCTGCAATGCTATGATCACCTAATAGGGCAAAATTCATGGACTTTACCATAATTAATCTATACTATGCGGGGCCATTTTTGTGTAGTGTTGTGATGTGGTTGATGCTTCTGGTGTATATTTTTCTCTCAAGTGGTACTGTTTTATGTTATCTGATATGTGGAATATGGTGCCTATCATACATACATCATGAGAATTTCATATGCCATACAATTCCAACATCATGACAATTTGCATATCCATAGGAAATGGTATGTGTTTGTGTCCATCCATTCCCTTTGTCAATTAGTATTTTAGGGAGGGTGTGAAACTGACAAATATGGTAGAATCCCAACTACACGGGTCAGGCGGCTATATCACAGCAGAAATTGACGAAGAACAGGCAAAAAAGGCTGATCTTGGTGTAGGGCGACTATTCCTAGCACCTATAGGAAAACTAGAAGCTGAGAAAATGTTCAAGTTTTACTGCAAAAACTGTAAAAAAGAGTTTGAGAATGCACCCAAAATACAGGTAGAAGAGAGAACTAATGAGGAGGTTGCAGACAACCTAATTCTTGTAGAGCGTGGGCAATATCTCTGTCAGGAATGTGAAAATATCATCGGCGAGTATAGGGTGTTTGTAAAAAACGATGAGTCAAGTGATACGGGAAATGCAAGGCAGGCTAACTAATATGGAATGCAAACTGTTTAAGATAATTTGCAAAAAGGGACACAAGGCAAATGCTGTAATCTGGGAGAATCATACAATCGAGCAATATGTTAGGGACCGAAAGTGTAATAGTTGTTGCTCTGAGGTATCTCAGAGATAATTTTGTAAATATGTAATGATGTGGTCTCTGATTTTTACCATTAATGAACAAATTTCTCTTATCATACTCTGTTAGTAAACAGCACCATTTTATTGAATATGGTATATGATTTATTGGGTATCTATGATCTCAATGATTGGAGGAACTAGATGATATATGCAAGAAATCCTCAAAAAAGGTGGATTGAAAGCACTAACTGAGGATTTTGAAAATTATGAACAAGCGGAATTTGCTACATCTACCACCATATACATATTACAACATTTTCAACCTAGTCTGAAGAAAAATCACTCAGAACATTATCTAAAAAATACCGTGATGGGTATTTTGACAGTTGAATAACCTGACTTGTACAAGATGGTATCTAGCGCGATAGAATCTGTTGTAGATACAATTGGCTTTAATGCAAATTGGTTTATCATTGATTCATATCTAAATCTCTGGAAAAAGCATTTCTTGGAATTTTTGAATAAAAATACGAAAACTCGGGGATTACTTGAGGCACAACATACTGACTCATGATATCTACGAACAATTCGGTTTGATGATGGATTCACTGAAAGAGCTGAGATCGGTACTCCAGACTTTTTATGATCAATGGACAGAAAAATAATGGCGAGTTTTTGGAATCAGATCTACCATTAGAATTGTATAACTTGTATAATCTCTCATACATTGGAAAGACAACGGTGATAAAATCAATTATGATAAATCT